>JACMKG010000163.1 GCA_014380255.1 Prolixibacteraceae bacterium
TACCTTGCAGCCTGTTTTACGATCAAGACAGCAGCACAATTATTCACTCCAATACATACAGCAAATGATTGACATTGACGAATTAGAGGATAAGTTCAGCATTGAAGGTGAAGTAGGATTTGCCGAACTGGAAAACGATTTAGTCTTTCTGACAGTTTCAAATAAATACGCCGATGCAGACATATGCCTTTACGGGGCACATGTAACCAGCTTCAGGCCTCATAAATCGTCAGAGGTGCTGTGGATGAGTCCCGATAGTTTCTTCGAGGAAGGAAAACCTATTCGTGGAGGGATTCCTGTTTGTTTCCCCTGGTTCGGCCCTCATAAAACGGAACCGGAAAAGCCTCAGCATGGCTTTGCCCGACTGATTTATTGGGATGTGCTGGAAACCCGCACGCTTCCTTCCGCAGAAACAAAAGTGGTACTTCAGCTTTGCTCTTCCCCGGAAACAAAGGCTTACTGGCCTTATGACTTTTGCGCCCAGCTGACTGTCATTGTTGGATCAACGCTTAGTGTTACCTTGAAAGTGATTAATACTTCAGATATTGCTTTTGATTACAGCTGTGCACTGCATTCGTATTTTACCCTTTCAGCCATTGAAAACCTGCGCATTGAAGGGCTTCAGAATACGGAATATTACAACCAGCTTACCGGGGAGAATGGTCGCCAGGAAGAAGAAATACTGGAAATTAAAGAGCCGACTACACGCCATTACCTGGATACCGAAGCTTCGGTTGTAATTGAAGATACTGTTTTCAAAAAGAGAATACGCGTTGCCAAAAGCGGTAGCCGCACGACAACGGTGTGGAACCCCTGGGAAGAAACTTGTGCTGCTATTGCTGACATACCCGATGATGGCTATGAAACTTTCGTATGCGTTGAAACAGTGAATGCTTTCAATAACACGATCACCCTGGCCCCTGAGCAGTCGCATGAAACGACTACCATGATTGGGCTGGAACAGGAATGAGCAAAAAGCCATGAAAAAGACCAATGCCGTCCGTCTGCTGGATGTACGGGCCATTACCTATGAGCTGACAGAATATGAGGTGGATGAAAGCGACCTGAGTGCTGTTACCTTGGCTAGAAAAATTGGCCAAAACATTGAGCAGATTTTTAAGACCCTGGTGATGAGGGGTGATAAGACGGGCGTATTTGTGGTGGTTGTACCCGGCAATGCAGAAGTGGATCTTAAAAAGGCTGCCAGGATTTCGGGTAATAAAAGCGTGGCTATGGTTCAGCAGAAAGAGCTGCTGGGCCTGACCGGATATATCAGGGGAGGCTGTTCTCCCCTTGGAATGAAAAAGCCTTATCCCATTTATATCGATGAGAGCTGCCTGTTGTTTGATCACATCTACATATCTGCCGGTCAGCGCGGCCAGCAGATCAGGATCAACCCCGAGGACCTTATTAAGGTCATTGAACCGGTTGTGGGAGATATTACGGAATGAGACGAATTTGAATATTTACAATTAGACGATTTAAGCGATTTACCATTAGACAATTTACTATTTACTATTTGTCGCTCTTATGAACATCCTTCAAACATTTCAAACATTTCAAACTTTCAGACATTTCAAACTTTCAAACATTTCAAACATTTCAACCATTCAACCATTTAACCTTTAGCCATTAGCCATTCAAAATTCAACATTTAAAATTGAATATAGTTTCCTTTTCTTACCTTTGGTAAAACCATATATCCCAAACTATGAACAATCAGTTAAATCGTCGGACTTTTCTCTCCCAAGTATCTGCAGCTGCACTGGCAACAGGGTTATCATCTTTTCCCTTTATAGCTAGTTCTCAAAGTGCTAAAGATCAAAAAAGACTGGGTATAGCTCTTGTTGGATTGGGTTATTATTCCACGCAGCTACTCATGCCTGGCCTTGAACAAACTCAGTATGCAAGGCTTGCCGGCCTGGTAACGGGTACTCCTGAAAAGGCTAAAAAGTATGGCGATCAATACAACATTCCAAAACAAAACATTTATAACTACGAGAACTTCGATCAGATAGCCTCCAACCCGGCCATTGATGTGGTATATATTGTGCTTCCCAACAACATGCACAAGGAGTTTACCATCCGTGCTGCCAAGGCCGGAAAACATGTGATCTGCGAGAAGCCCATGGCCCTGAATGCTGCCGAATGCCGGGAGATGATCGATGCCTGCAAGAAAGCCGGGGTATCACTGTCAATTGGTTATCGACTCCAGTATGAGCCTTACACGCAGCGTATCATGCAGATGGCCAAGGAAAAGCCTTACGGGGAGATCAACCTTGTTCATGCCTCAGCAGGTTTTCGCATGGGTAGGCCTACTGCACACTGGAAAGCCAAAAGTTCGCATGGGGGTGGAGCTATCATGGATATGGGTCCTTACCCGCTTCAGGCTGCCCGCTATTCAACAGGGATGGAACCAGTGGCTGTCACTGCACAAATGTTCAATTCGGATCCCAAGGTCTTTGAGGGGGTGGATGAGACCACTGCTTTCCAGCTTGAATTTGCCAATAACCTCGTGGCCAGCTGTCTTACAACCTTTGCTGCCAACGTGAATTTCCTGCAAATAAATGCACAGAAGGGTGATTATGGGCTGAAACCCTTTAGCGGATACAACGGCCTTCACGGCTTTCTGCCCAATGGCCAGGCGTTCGACTATCCTGAAAAGCATCAGCAGAGTAACCAGATGGACCAGATGTGTTTGGCCATCATGGAAAAGCGCCCTTCGCTTACCCCCGGGGAAGAAGGCCTGCGCGACATGATCATCATTGATGCCATCCGCCAATCGGTCCATAAAGGGGGAGCCCGGATAGCCTTGAAATAAGGCAAAAGACAGAAGGCAGAAGGGTGACGGGAGGACGGAGACCAAAAATTTCTGACTCCAAAGGAGTCAAATGTAAGTAGCCATGGGTGAAACCCATGGAAGTGAAGACAAGGGTATCAGTCCTTCATTCCTCAGTCCTTCAATACATCATAAGATTAAAAAAAAGAGCATCGAAAAAATTAAAAAGAGCATCAATAAGGAATTTAATCAGTTTATTTGTTATTGAAATTACCTGAAGGATACTGCGGGTTATGAGTGAGTTGTGTTCGAAATAAATAACTGAATAGATCTTGAAAACATTTACAGGAAGCCGATTGTGCCTGATAATGATCTTGTTGCTGGGGTCAGGCTTTTACACCGTGCTTAATGCACAGAGCTTTGAAGAGGCGAAAAACTACGCCTTCAA
>JACMKG010000164.1 GCA_014380255.1 Prolixibacteraceae bacterium
GCAAGACCCGTCGGTTGTTATCGCATGGAAAGATGGGAAATTTGTGTTTATCGATCAACCGCTTGCCGAAATATGCAAAGAGCTGGAAAACTGGTACGACATTGAAATACAGATAGAAGATCAGAAGTTGGCGGAAACGCGCTATACCAGTGTTGTTAAACGAACGACCACCGTGGAGATGGTGTTGAAAATATTGGCCGTAACCGATCAGATCAAATATGAAATAATCAATAAAAAGGAGGGAAAAGATATTATAATAATCAGGAAATAAAAATGCACCCGTGGAGGGGTGCATCTAAATTCTAATTAACGAAACTGAGTGGAGTCAGTTTCCAGTTTTAACTAAATTCAATACAAACGTATGAAAAAATGTGATGATTTGTCGTGCCCTGCACGGCGAAGGTGGGAAAAAATTACACGCGTTATGAAACTAACTATTGCACTTCTATTGTTTGCGATCCTAACCGCAACTGCTGGCTCAACCTATAGTCAGTCAACACGCATTAGCCTTAAAGTGAAAGATGCTTCTTTGGTGGATGTCTTTAGGGAGATAGAGCGAACCAGTGAATTCGGCTTTTTCTTTAAGAGTGAAGAAATGGACTTGAACAAGCGGGTATCTGTTGATCTTAAAAACGCTTCCATTGAAGAAATTCTGAAGAAAGTCCTGAAGGATAATTTCGAGTATCGTATTCTGGATAAGAATATTGTTGTTACCAGGGGAAACTTCAGTACTACCGAGTTGCAACAAGGTAAACCGGTTACAGGAAAGGTTTCCGATTCTTCAGGTTCTCCTATACCTGGTGTTTCTGTGGTGATTAAGGGTACTACCATCGGAACCATTACCGATGGAAAGGGAAGTTATACACTTTCCAACGTTCCTGAAAATGCTACGGTGCAGTTTTCGTTCGTGGGAATGAAAACTCAGGAAGTCCCTGTAGGAAACAAAGCAACTATTAATATCTCGCTTCTTGATGAAACTATTGGAATTGAAGAGGTGGTAGCTGTAGGTTATGGAACACAAAGAAAGAGCGACCTGACTGGCTCGGTTGCTTCCGTTTCTGCAAAAGATATTAAAGCTGTTTCCGCAATGAGCTTTGATAAAGCAATTCAGGGGCGATCAGCTGGTGTCAATGTAATCAGCAGTACCGGTGCACCTGGGGGAAATGTTTCCATTCAGATTCGAGGGATCAACAGTGCTAGCGGAGATGGAGCAAACGAACCCTTGTACGTTGTTGATGGAATACCTCTTGCAAATGATGACAATATGGGTGGAAAAGGTTTTACCCGTTCCGGAACATTAAATAGTCCTTTGGCAGGAATTAATCCCAATGATATTGAGTCTATCGAAATTCTGAAAGATGCTTCCGCTACGGCTATCTATGGTGCACGTGCTGCAAATGGTGTAGTTATCATTACAACAAAGACAGGCAAGTCTGGAGCACCAAAAGTGAGTTTTGATTATTCGTATGGAGTTCAACAGTTAATTAATAAAATTGAAATGGCCAATTCAGAAGAGTATGCCGAAATGTATGCGGTTTCAATTAATGGTTTCAATGAAACAAAATCCCCTTCAGCACCTCTTCGTTTACCTTTACCTGAATTGATTAAAGGAACAACGGAATATAATAACTTAATGAAGAATGGTACAACCAACTGGCAGAATGAGTTATTTAAGCCAGCTCCGGTTCAAGATATGTCTATTTCAATTTCCGGAGGAAATGACAAATTAGCTTATGCCATTAGTGGTGGGTATCTTAATCAGGAAGGTATTCTATATAAAACTGATAATCAACGGGCAACTCTTCGATCAAATATTGATGTGCAAGTCAAAAACTGGCTGAAAATTGGTTCTCGTTTAAACATTAGCCGGGAATGGGGTAACATGGTAACGTCCGGAGAAAACTATCAGGGCATTGACGCTATTTGGCTATCATTACCTTTTTTTAATGCTTATAATGAGAATGGCTCTTATTGGGAGCAACCAGATGTAAACTATACTATCGGCAGTCCATACGGACCAACAGGTAGAAATATTTTGGCTAAACTGGATATGGAAAAACAGGAAAATATCCGAAATCGTTTCATTGGTAATGTCTATGGTGAAATAAAAATCTTACCAGAACTTACCTTTAGAAGTAGTTTCGGAGCAGACCTTGGCCAAACTAATCAATTTACTTTTGAGCCCTATTACAAGCCAAACAGACATGTTAGTGCCATATCCCAAACTACGGTTCGGAATTATTCAAACGTAAATATAGTTGCTGACCAGACATTAAATTACACCAAAATGTTTGGGAAACACTCTATTGGAGCATTGATCGGTTTTTCCACTCAGCAGTTTCGAAATCAATTTGAATATTCAAATGGGAAAGGATCGACTGATCCGAGGCTTGATCAGTTAAATAATAACAATCAATCGGCAACTATATCAGGAAGCAGAGTATTGTCTGGTTTAGTTTCTCAATTTTCCAGAATTAATTATGGTTTCAATAATCGGTACTTATTTACTGCGACAATACGTAGAGATGGTTCTTCAAGATTTGGAGAAAATAACAAATATGGCTTTTTCCCGTCGGGATCTATCGGTTGGAAAGTATCAGAAGAAAAATTCATGGATGAATTTAGGTTCATCAGCAATCTGAAGCTTAGGGCAAGTTATGGGAAAACTGGCAATCAGAATATTGGAGATTTCCGGTATTTGCCAACCATTGGTGGAGTAACTGCTGTTTGGGGAAATTCTGACGCAACAGGGATTGTAACCAACTTAGCAAATCCGGAATTACGTTGGGAAGCAAACATTCAAAAAGATTTAGGTATTGAATTTGGCTTGTTGGATCATCGAATTCAGATTGAAGCAGATTTATACGATAAAAAATCAGATGGACTTTTGGTTAACGTACCAATTCCAGGCTTAGCAGGTGCCCAAACTTCAATGACCCGTAATGTAGGAAGCATTCAAAATAAAGGATGGGAATTAATGATTTCGACAAAGAACCTAACCGGTCAATTCAAGTGGTCAACAGATTTTAATATCTCTGCAAACAAAAATAAGATTCTTGATATTGGGAAAAATGCAGAGGGAAAATCAAACTATTTTTATGGTCTAAATGTGGGAAATGATGCTTCACCGAATAGAAATGAAGCAGGTCATAGTATCGGCGAATATTATCTCATTAAATATGATGGTGTATATCAAAACCAGGCTGAGGTTGATGCATTTCCATTGGTATTATCAACCGGAGTTAAAATACCAGTAGGCAGCGCCCGGTTTGTTGACCAAAACAAAGATGGGAAAATTGATGATAATGACCGTGTTTGGGCTGGATCGCCAATGCCAAAATTCTTTGGTGGTTTAACCAATACTTTTTCATACAAGGCATTGACATTAAGTGTTTTTATGAATTATGTCTATGGCAATAAAATTTACAGTAACGTGCTACGTTCAATGGAAAAAGGAGATGGATATTGGAATCAAACCAAATGGTATTATGATAATTTTTGGCGTCCCGAAAGACCATCAAACGTTGCAAAACCAGCAAAAGGTCCATCCAATAGTAGTTCATATGGTCACATGCCTACCAGTGACCGTTATGTATTTGACGGCTCCTACCTACGTGTGAAAAACATCAACCTTTCCTACCAGTTCCCGCAAGCAATTGCAAAACATTTATCCCTTTCCAATTTGCGCATCTACGGAAGCCTAAATAACTTCTTCACATTTACAAAATATCGCGGAATTGATCCTGAAGTAAATAGTCAGGGTGCTAATCCGGCTTCTGCTGGTGTTGATAATTTTAGCTATCCTTTGACGAAGAGCGTGATATTTGGGGTAAATGTTGAATTTTAATATTTCTAAAAATAAAAATATGAAAAAGATAAAAATAATTACATCCTTCATGTTTACAATTCTGTTTTGGGGTTGTAGCGAAATATTGGAACCAGAACAGTATGGCTCACTATCTGTTGATCAATACTTTATTGATAGTAATAGTGCCGCAGCAGCAATGAATGCTTGTTACCAGTCATTAAGCACAGAAGGTTGTTATAAAAAATCGTTATGGCTGGTGGGTGATGTTGCATCAGACGATACTTATTCTGGAGAAGAAGATTTAGATGGGCTAACAGGGAAGCCAAACAATTGGACTATGACTGAACTTTGGCGAGACCATTATCGCGGAATATACCGGTGCAATGTACTTCTGAATAGAATTGAAGGGATAACTTTTAAGGAAAGCCAAGCAGGACTTAAAAATTTGTATATCGGTCAGGCTAAATTTATAAGAGCCTTACTTTATTTCAACCTTGTAAGGTTATTTGGAGATGTTCCGCTTATAACAAAAGAAATCATGGCTGCCGAAGAATCGTATCTTCCGCGTGATCCCAGCACTGCTATCTACAATCAAATTATCGCTGATGCAAAAGATGCAGCTTCTCTTTTACCCGATCAATACGGGAACATCCCCAATACCGAGAATATTTCCCAGGAAAAGGGACGGGCAACCAAGGGAGCCGCAAATATGCTGTTGGCATCAGTATATCTTACGTTGAAGGATTTTCCTTCTGCAAAAGAGAAAGCTCTTGCAGTATTTAGTAAATATACTTTACTATCAAATTATGGCGATCTTTTTGCAAAACCATATGTAGGCAACTCAAATACCTACCCCGATGAAAATACTTCCGAATCGATTTTTGAAGTGCAATTTGGTGATCAAAATGGAAGAGGGAGTAATATGACCTATCTTATGGGACCACAATCCTGGGAAAGCACCGGTTTACGTTATAATAGGCCTACCGACCAGTTCAATATGGATGCGAACAATCCAGTTGGGTATAACGGTAAAGGTTTAGTTCAGGAATTTGAGACTGGCGACAAAAGGGCAATTGTATTGTATTCCACTACATCAACAATAGATTTGAATGGATCAACCAACCTGCCCTGGAAGTTTTGTGGTAAATATCTTGTAAGAACAAAAAACAACAATAACGATCCATCAAATTTTCCTGTTTTCAGATATGCTGAAACACTTTTAATTTTAGCTGAAGCTGAAAATGAGTTAAACGGGCCTGGAAGTGCATACCAGTATATTAACCCGATACGCCAAAGGGCTGGATTATCTGATTTTTCAGGTTTATCAAAAGACAATTTCAGAGAAGCCGTTTATAAAGAGCGTAGAATAGAGCTTTGCTTTGAGGCAAAACGTTGGTTTGATCTTGTTCGTACAGGTCGCATGAAATCTTTAATGAGTGCTCACATAGGCAAATCAATTGGTGATCATCAAAATATATTTCCAATTCCACAGGCTGAAATTGACGTAAACCCATTATTGACACAAAATAGCGGCTATTAAACTGCTAAAATGAAGTTCAAATTTCAATTTCCTTCTTCCGATGCTTGATGAAAATGACATATATGGATGCGCTCTGGATTGTCCTTTGCAGAGAAGATTAGTGGATTGTCCATACAATGAATTTGATCACTTTTCATTCAAAGAAAAAGTTATTCATCTGCAAAATATCAATAAGGAAAAAAGAGAATCGATTATTGAACATCATTTGTTTTGCACGAGGAATAGGAGATGGGATGAAATTTAAACAGCTCCAATTTCTAGTAATATTTTAGAGTACGAAATACATGTTTTTTCAATCCCCTTTCCTTAATGGCAAGGGGATTGATTTATTGTAAAACATGTAAGATGGTGCCGTTGCTAATAGCCTGTAAACTGATCTACTTGAATAATCTCATTTAGAAGCATTTTATTATAAAATTCCATTAATATGAAACGTTTTTTATCCTTTGAACTTTTTTCAGTGTTAAAGATTCGCATTATAAATATGAAACATTTACTTAGCATCGGGTCAAAAAAAACAACCCTCTTACTAGGATGCATTCTATTATCATTAAGTGTTTTCTCCCAGCCTAAACAATCGGTCATGTGGTTTGACAAGCCCGCATATCAACCACGAATATTTACCTATCAAGCGCAGGAATTTACAAATCCATTCCACTTCGAAAAGAAAGGGTGGTTCGAAGCGCTTCCTGTGGGGAACGGACGATTGGGTGCCATGGTGTTTGGTGGCGTAAACTCCGAAAGGATACAGCTTAACGAAGAAAGCTTGTGGGGAGGATATCAAAGGGAAACTACCAACCCTTTGCAAGGAAATGGATTGGCTGAAGTACAAAGATTATTGTTTGAAGGCAAAATAGATTCGGCGCAATTGATAGCGTCTAAAAAATTAATGGGAATACCCCTCCGAATTAACCCATACCAGTCGCTTGGAGATTTATTTATCGAAAATCTTAATAATCCGGAAGATTCTTTGTACACCGGTTACATCCGCAGACTTAGTCTGGATTCGGCATTAAACGTTACACAATATACACAACATGGTATTAAATACCGTAGAGAGGTATTTGCATCTCATCCGGCAAATATTATTGTAGTTAAAATTAGCTGTGATAAACCCAAAGGGCTGAACCTGCGTTTCCGGCTTACGCGCGAAATAGACGCTTTTGCCGCTAAAGTAAATGAGTTTCCATCATGTATTGCATTGCGGGGACGAGTGGATACCAAAAATGACAAGGGTGAAGATGTAGGAATGTATTTTAACACCTACGTAAATGCTTCGACTAAAGACGGAGTGGCTCTGGTGGATAGAAACGGAATGCTAACCATCAAAGATGCTTCCGAAATAGTTTTGCATATTGCTGCAGCAACCAGTTATGCCGGAAATGATCCTGAAAAAACATGCCTGAAAACTCTAACCAATACCGCTCAAATACCGGTTCAAACTTTATTTCAGGCACATCTCGCAGATTACCAATCGTTATACAACCGTTTATCTTTAAATATATCACCAAAAGCTGATCCTTATGAACTGCCTCAGGATTTACGTTTAAAAAGGGTTGCAGAGCGGGATTTCCACGATCCGTATCTCTCTCAATTGTTGTTTCAATATGGCCGGTATCTTTTAATCGCGTGTTCACGAAAAGGTGATCTGGCTGCCAATTTACAGGGAATCTGGAACCAAAGTGTTCGTCCGCCATGGAGTTCCGATTACCATACAAATATTAACCTGCAAATGAATTACATGGGAGCTGAGGCTGCTAACCTGGCTGATTGCACCTATCCACTTTATGATTTAATGGACTCACTGGCAATTCATGGTAGTAAGACAGCAAAAAAAATGTACAATGCCAAAGGGTGGGTGGTACATCACCTTACCGATGTTTTCTGGCGCACAACACCGGCCGATGGAGTTGTAGGAATTTGGCCAATGGGAAGTGGGTGGTTGGCTCATCATCCTTTCGATCATTATCTGTTCTCTTCTGACACAGCATTTCTAAGAAAACGTGCCTATCCTTTAATGAAAGGAGCGGCAGAATTTTATCTCGATTTCCTGAAACCTATACCCCAAGGCTTACCAAATGCCGGAATGCTTGTTACCAATCCTTCTCATTCGCCCGAAAATGCATTTGAAAGACCAGATGGCACCCAATTTCAATTTACTTACGGAGCTTCTATGGATATGCAAATTATCCACGAGCTATTTTCAAATTGTATTCAAGCTATAAACATTTTGAGTACCAGAAGCAACCCATTTGAACCAGCTTTTAAAGCCAAAATTGAAGCGACACTAAAAAGGCTTGCTCCTTTCAAGATAAGTCCAAGCACCGGTGGAATTCAGGAGTGGGTAGAAGATTACAAAGAACCTGAAATCGGACACCGTCATGTTTCACATTTATATGCATTATTTCCCGGATCACAAATCAATTCGGATACTCCCGAATTGTATGCAGCAGCCCGGAAAACTCTGGAACGTAGATTAATAGGAAATCCAAATGCGGAAAAGGAAGAGGCTCGCAACAAGTATAAGAGTTACGGTAGTTATTTGAATGGAAAAAGCTTTGGCGGATGGCAAAGTGTTTGGATAAGTATGATGTGGCTTCGTCTTGGTAAGGCAGAACAAGCTTACGAACATCTTCATTATCAGCTTAAATACGGGTTGAATTCTAATTTTTTTGGATGGGCTACCCAACTCGATTCGAATTTTGGTTCTACTGCTGTTATTGCTGATATGCTTGTACAGAGTCATACTGGAACAATTAATATTTTACCGGCTTTACCAAAACTCTGGGACTCAGGCTCTGTCACTGGATTACGTGCAAGAGGTGGTTTTGAAGTGGATGTAACCTGGCAAAATAACAAAGCAACTTATCTGAAAATAACATCAGCTAAAAATAATAAATGCAAGTTGCAGCTTAATGGCGTAGGTGTTTCTAAGGTCATTTCTTCAGGTAAAGAAATTGGTTTTAAACGCAATAATCAAGGAATAGAGTTTGCAACAGCTCCCGGAAGGTCATACGAAATAATAGTAAAAAGCAATTAACTGAAATATGAAAACATACAACTGGGGTATTATCGGAACAGGTTTTATTGCCCGTAAAATGGCTGAAGCATTGCCTTTTGTACCGCAATCAAATCTGTTCGCAGTGGCTTCAAGAAATATTGAAACCGCAAACGATTTTGCTTCAACCTATAATTGTAAACCTTATGACAGTTACGAAGAACTGATAACTGACCCTGAAATTGACATTGTGTACGTGGCAACGCCTCATAACTATCATTGCGAAAATACTTTAATGGCCATTAGTAACGGAAAGCATGTACTTTGTGAAAAACCTTTTGCTGTAAATACTCGCGAAGTACTTTCCATGATTGGTGCAGCCCGTGATAAAGGAGTATTTCTGATGGAAGCGCTTTGGACACGTTTTAACCCTAACATTATTCGCGCGAAAGAAATACTTGATTTAGGACAACTGGGTAGAATTAAGCTGATTACGGCCAATTTTGGCGATCGTAAACCTTTCCATCCTTATAATAGATTTTACAGTCAGGAATTGATTGGCGGCGCGTTGCTTGATATGGGAATTTATCCCTTGTTTAATGTACTGCTGATGATGGGCAAACCTCAATCAGTGCAGGCCATGGCCGTCATTGGACAAACCGGGGTTGACCATACCTGCAGCATTGCGCTAGGTTACGGTGATGATGCAATGGCTGTAATCCATTCCACCATGCTTGCCGAAACGGAAAGTAAAGTGACGATTTATTGTGAGCAGGGAAAGATAGAATTCAGTCGGTGGGTTTATGCTCCTGAAAAGGTTACAGTTATACCTCTCGATGGTGAATCACAAGATATTACGCAGAAATTGACAGGCAATATATATAATTACGAAGCTGTTGAGGTAATCAAATGCCTTGAACAAGGAAAAACCCAAAGCAGCCTGTGGTCATGGGACGACAGCTTGATGCTTATTGGTGTACTGGATGAAATCAGAGCCCAAATTGGACTGGTTTATAAAGGGCATGACATTTAATTTTGATGAGTAAAAAGTAGGTTAAAGCTGTAGACAGGCCTCTTTTATGGTATTATTTAAAATAGAAGAATAATGGACAACAAGTTTTTCAAATACTTTCGATATACCTTAAGGGTAATTTTCTTATTGATTATTGCTCAATTTAATGTAAATGCATTAGCCGGCGACCAAAAAGTGCAGGCCAAAACTGTACCTATATTTCGGTCGGAAAAAATACTTAACGGAGAGTGGTTGTTTCAACCTGCTTATGGCAAGGCAGAGGCTGCCCCAGATACTACAGCATGGGGCAAAATCAGGGTGCCGGGAGCCTGGGCTACGCACAACACCTGGTGGACCAGGGTTCCTGAAATTAGCCTGAAGGGAACCGGGCCTTCCTGGAATGTAGACATGTCAACGCTCAATAAAAGCTGGTACGAACGCTCTTTCATTGTTCCCGAAAATTGGAAGGGAAAGACAGTAGAATTGGAGATCGAGAGAGTTTCAACAGATGCCGTAATCTTTATAAATGGGAACAAAGCGGGCCATGTTGAATGGTATTCGGGCAAAGTGGATATTACTCCATGGGTTCAGTGGGGAAAGGAGAATAAAATCCGGATACTGGTTGTAGCCACACCGGAGCAGGATAAAGTGGCCGTGTTAATGGGTACGGCCGAATCTCAGGTTACCTTTTCGAATGCCTCTTTACCCACACGGGGTATTACCGGGAACATTATTCTTGGCTGTCGTCCAACCGGCTTGCGTATAGAAGATTGTTTTGTAAAAACATCTTTTCGCAAAAAAACAATTGAGGCTGAAATTGAATTCTCTAACTACCGACCCAACGAGCAAATTATTACTGTAAGTAAAATGTCGGACGCTAAAGGTGTTGTTGTTAAGCAATTTACCGATACTCTTATCCTCAACGGCAAACAGAGTGCTTTTGCTAAAACATCTTCACGATGGGAAAACCCGGTTCTTTGGGATCTGGATTCGCCTTATTTGTACACCTATACATTTATGGTTTATAAATCGGGGGTTTTGGTCGACAGTTATGATCAAACTTTTGGTTTCAGAGAGTTTTGGATTGATGGGAAGAACTTTTACTTGAATGGTACGCGGATTAACCTTCGGCCTACACTAAATCCTCCGGGAGATGGTATGACTGAACTCATTGCAGGATGTATTTCGGGGTTAAAGAAAACAGGGTATAATTTTGCCGAATTTTGGCCAAGCAACTATGATCAACGGGGCGATATACGCGATTTGAACGAGATTATTGAGGTAGCTGATAAAGAAGGGTTCCTGTTGTCAGGTGTAATTTTACCCTTTACTTCATACATTGTGGACAATACCTGGTCCTTTCGTTGGGATCAGCCGGGTGTTAAGGAAAAATGGGAAAAACGGATGCTTCTGGCATTTAAAAAGCAGCGAAACCACCCGTCAGTTGTAATGTGGGGAACCGCTCCTAATTTCTACGGTAATCCTCAGGATCAAAATCCATTGTTACTTGGACAAAAAGGATGGATAAAAGATAACGCTTTTTGGAGCAGAAATGCCGCAGCGGCACAGGAAGCCTTAGCCGTAATAAAGAAGCACGACAATAC
>JACMKG010000165.1 GCA_014380255.1 Prolixibacteraceae bacterium
GCTTTGTATTTATAGATATTCTCGCCAATGGTTTTCCAGATGCTTTGGAACACCCCGGTTGATCCTGTAAAATGAATTCCTCCAAAGTCAGGTGACTGTAAAACAACATCAGCTGCAGCAGGACCGCCAACATACACCAGGTTGATAACCCCGTCAGGGAGTCCTGCTTCCTGAAAGACTTCCATAATAACGGCTGCAGAATAGACAGCCGTCTTTGAAGGTTTCCATACCACCACATTTCCCATCATCGCGGGTGCTGCCGGTAAATTTCCTGCAATTGAAGTAAAGTTGAAAGGTGTTAAGGCAAAAACGAATCCTTCCAATGATCTAAATTCATTGTAGTTCCAAATTCCTGGAGCAGATTCGGGTTGCATCTTATAAATATCCGTCATGCATTTCACCCCAAAGCGGAAAAAATCTGCCATCTCACACGCGGCATCAATTTCAGCCTGGTAAGCATTTTTTGATTGTCCCAACATGGTAGCAGCGTTGATCTTTGCGCGATAAGGTCCGGCAAACAGGTCGGCCGCTTTTAAAAAGATCGCGGCCCGGTGCTGCCAGGCCATTGAATTCCATTGTTCACGCGCCATCATGGCCGCATCGATGGCCATTTGCACATGGGATGAGTCACCTTGATAATAATATCCTAATGTATGCTTGATATCATGAGGAGGTGCGATACGAATACGACGATCCGTAGTAATTTCTTTGCCCCCGATAATCATTGGCAACTCAAGTTCCTTTGACCGCAACTCATTGAGCATTGCTTTCAGTTCTGCCCTCTCCGGGGATCCAGGAGCATAACTTTTGATCGGTTCATTTTTAGCAACCGGAATATTATAAAATCCTTTAGACATAGCGTTTATATTATATTTTTAATACTCACATACATTTATGCAAAACTATCCATTCCTGTTATTTTAATTCCTAATAAAAATCACCCTTTTTAAAATCTGAAAAAGCCTTTAATCCTGTTTGGACAGTAAATTTTACTATATTTATTGCCTCATAAACCTGTGTGGTGATCGCTGTTTCATGTTAAAATCTATTTACAATTCTTTTGCCGGGCATTTTCATGTTGAAGCCAAAAACGATATTTTTAAAATCGTTGGCCTTCACGTATTTATCATCTTTGGAATATTAACCGGCTTAACCATGGTCATACGAGATTTAGCTGGTTTATCGGCCGATGAATGTTTGCCAGGCGATATTTCAATCCTGATAATTTTTGGTCTTTCCTATTACGGACTCCGCAATATTGGGATCAGCTGGGCTGTCAATATCTTTTTTATGATCCCGGTGATTGCTTATTTTTTTTTTACTGCCCCCACCCATTCTATTTTACCCAATCATTTATCTGTTCCGCAAACGCTTTGGACTTTAATACCGTTCCTTCTGGTTTTCCTCCTTTTTAGTGAAAACAGCAAGAAACTTTCTATATTTTACCTTCTGTCACTGGTCACGTTAATGATCCATGTCTATTTGGCAGGATTGACAGATCAGCTTTTTCATTTGAAATGGGAATCAGGAATTTTGTTTATTAATCCCTTTGTCACTTTATCGGCCATTTATTTTGCCTTTCTTTTAATTGCATGGAACTTTCAAACCAGCTTGCATGAACTTAAAGATAAGAAAGAAAATACGGATAGATTAATTAATCAGACAGTGAGAAATCTTTCCGAAGGAATCATGCTTCTGGAAATTACGAAGGATGAATTCGGAACTCCTTTACAACTCATCGTTAGAAAAACCAATCCGGCCTTCGAAAGGCTCTTTAAAATTACATCCAGAGAAATAAAAGATCAGCATGCCGAAGATGTATTCCCTAAAATATTTCGTGGGGCATTTGATTGGAACAATCAGTATTTCAAGGCTCAAAAAAAGCACTTTTCTTTTTATTTGGAACATCTTGACAAGCACTACAAGGTTCAAACCTTTAAGTTATCGTCAAACCAGCTTGTCAGCATTTTTGCCGATGTCAGCACTCAATTAAAAATGATCAGTGAACTGAAAGAAAGCAAACAGCGGTTTCAAGTACTTCTGGAGGCTGTACCTGATTTATTCTTCATCATTGATAAAGAAGGAATATATGTCGACTTTGTATTTAAAGCCAGCGAGGCTCTCAAAATTAAACCGGAAGATATTATCGGTAATTCCATCTTTGAAGTAGGGTTTTCTGAAAGAATGTCTAGTAAGGTATTTGATTGTATTCAACATTGTATTGCATCAGATTCCATTGAAACCATTGAATACTCCCTGGAAATTGAAGGGGCAACAGCCATGTTTGAAATGCGCATTGCCAAGCTGAACAACCATTCAGTGATTTCACTTGCCCGGGATATTACCAGTAGAAAGATCGTGGAAATGCAACTTGAAGAGGCTAAAACCAAAGCTGAAGAATCGGACCGTCTTAAAACAGCTTTCCTGGCTAATATCTCTCATGAAATCCGCACTCCCATGAATGCCATCATTGGATTTTCCAGAATGATCGGCTCACCGGATTTCGATGAAGAAGAGAAAGCGAAGTTTATTGATATCATTATCACCAATGGTAAAATGCTGATGGAGCTGATAAATGACATGATCAGCCTTTCGAAAATTGAAAGCAACACGGTGGGAATAAAGAAATCAATGTGCCGGATTAACGACATGATGGTCTCTCTCTACAGGGAATTTAACAATGAACTGGAAGATAAAAAAGACATCCGGATCAAACTGGCGTGTGCGAATACGAATCCGAAATTTAGCTTTATAACCGATTCCGCACTCCTCCTGGCCATATTACAGAAACTTATAGACAATAGCATAAAGTTTACTGAAAAGGGAGAAGTTGAATTTGGATACCAGTTTTCAGAACCTTCACGCATAAACTTCTTTGTCAAGGATACCGGAATTGGGATTGCGCAAAAAGATCAGCAACGAATCTTCGAAAGATTCCATCAACTTGACAACCGCACCATACGCTCTTACCAGGGTACAGGTCTGGGTTTGCCCATTGCACAACACTACGTTAAGCTTTTGGGTGGAAGTTTAATGGTTGATTCAAACCCTGGGAAAGGGTCTGTTTTTTCCTTTAGCATCCCGTACGACCGGGAAGAAAGTCCGCTTAAAATTGTGCGTTAAACCTCCGTATTGTTTCTGATTATTAATCAGGGGTGAGAAATATTCAAGCACAGATCAACGTATCATTCACCCTTTTAGTAAATCTTTATCAGATGTAACCAACAAGTTTCTAATCAGCAATGCCATTGCAACGTGCTATATTGTTTATTTGTTCGTCCTTTTACGAGCATGCAGCGAACA
>JACMKG010000166.1 GCA_014380255.1 Prolixibacteraceae bacterium
TAACACATGTCGCATTTCTGAATCTTTGGATTCTGGCTGAAGTATTCAAACTTCGGAATATCAAAGGGGCATGAAACCATGCAGTAGCGACAGCCCATGCATTTCTCGCCTCGCCAGATAACGGGCCCTTCCTTGGTCTTGTACATAGCCTCTGTCAAACAGGCAGCCACACAGGCCGGCTCGTTGCAATGCATGCATTGATTCTTTACATAAGCCTCTCCGTTTTTTGTGTTGAAAGCGTTTACCACACTTCGCCGGGTATCGCTGGTCTTCCGTATTTTGCCAGCCTCCAGGGTCTCCGTGGGTTCAGGCAATCCATGGGCTGCGGCACAGGCTCTTTCACATTCCTGGCAGCCTGCACAACGCGTTGAATCGTAAAGCATTCCTTGAAACTCTATCTCACCTCCTTCAGAGGCTTTGGCTCCAAAGGATTTCCCTGCTGCGAGCGAAACCCCGATTAAGGCAGCCGTTTTAAAAAAGATTCGCCGATCTATACTCATAACTTTAGTGTTTTGTTGTAAGAGTTTAATTAGCCGTAGTATTATACCAATTTGATTTATATATTAGTTCTCCCATATCGGGACCGGTATAATGCCGATGGATAGAAGTGTTAGGCCAATCGAGGATACGATGATTGGACTATTACACTTCTCCAATCGGTATTATTTAGAGGTATTGATAAACTTGATCTGGAAATCTTCCCATACTTCCGGTTCCATGTCTGCCAACACATGATCGGTTAACTCGCCGCCATCCTGCAGGATCATCTGGGGCTGATGCTGTCCTCTGGACTTCATGGAGGCTGCAAAGAAGTCTTTCAACCTGGAGAATTCATCTTCGAGCCATTCTTTGTATCTCTCGCCCATAAAGAGGAACCGAATCTCGCGGGCCCAGTTGGCCGGCTCAATCAGATAGACCCATCCTTCAGCGTAGGGAGAGGTGTTGATAAGCGAGGAATCAGCAATCAGGGAAGTATTTTGCTGCCTGATGGTTCCTGACAGTGGGGCATAAATGTTCAGCTGCTTTCCTTCCCTTACAATGGTTAATATTTTTTCCCCTTTGCGGATTCTTTCGCCCGGCTCTTTCATAACAATGCGCGTCAGGGTTCCGGTAACATGCTGCAGGAAATCATCAATGCCTATTTTTACATTCCCATCCGTTTCCATGAAAGCCCAGGTGTGTGTCTTGTCAAAATAAATCCCTTTGGGAGCCAGCACCGTTTCTTCATTCAATACCGGTGTGGAGTTGGTATCATGATCAATGGCCGTCCAGTTTTGTTTTCTTCCATACCTTACCAAGGCCAAAGCAAGCAGGGCTGAAACAGCCACTAAAGCCAGTAGAATAAGCCATGCAGTGGAAACAATGGATTTTGCACCGCCTGTAGTCCTGGTGTCAGCATTGATTGCACTATTACTTGCAATACCGGTAAGGGCTTCCATATTAGATTTTACTTCTGTACTTGCCAAATCGCTATAGCCGTTTACATTCAGATATTTCTGACCGTCGGTGATGATCCAGGTTAGAAAAGCAAGAATATTTTTATCGGTTGGCCTGGCATAGGAAGCTGCATAAATGTTGCCACACAGTGCATGTGGATATTTGCCAATCCATACTCCTCTTGTAAAGGCTTCCGGTTTGCTGTAGATATTTTCAAAGCTATCCAGGCGCCCGTTTTGGTTTTTATCAATAGGAAGTAGTTTGATTCCCTGGACCAGGTTGTGGGTGTTGGTATCAAATACATCGCTAAGCCTGCAAAATCCGATGGCATATACGTCTTTTTGAATGGCTGAAATTACTTCTTCAGCTGTCCCAGTAGTGGTTTGATTGATAACCGACAGGTCAGTAGTCGTGAACCTGGCGATCGTTTCATTCACTTTCTCGTTGTTGGACAGAGCGTAATGAATAGGTACATTCTGGCCACCGTTGATCACATGGTTCCAATTTCTTTTTTTAGGATCTGAAATACTTTGGGCAAATTCCTGCGCAGAAACGCCCTGGGCATTTATTTCCTTCAGCATTGGGTTACCGGGGTTGAAAATGGCTACGACAGCATTGCGCCCAATTACCATTTTCCAATTTGAAGCTCCATCCATCATTTCTGAAGATTCATTGGAAAGAAAACTTAGCTGTCCAGGCAGTACCGGTTGACCGTTGCCCAACTCACTTACCGTAATTGTCAGTGAAGCATTCAGCTTGCCATATTCATTAGCCCAATTGGTTGCCAGAGCATTCAATTCAGAAGAACTCGCAATACTTAAAGCATTGGAAGGAGAATTGCCTGATTGAACTTCTGCTGAGCTGCCTGTAGTGCTGTTGCATATACCTGCCACGGCATAGATGAAAAGAGACAGCCCGACGATTAATACTGAAAATTTTTTCATGATAGGGATATTTATAATTGTACTTTTAATATTTAGGTGGATTCAGCATCCGGTAATTTTCTGATTTCTATTTGGGCATTTCAATTACAGTGCCAATCTAAAAACAGTTTTGTAACCAACAGATATACAGAGATATATAAATATGTTAACGATATTATTTAAAACCGTTAGCGTTGAAGAAATAAACAGTATTTTGGTGTGAAATACATAAGAAGCTGTACGACAGGGAGAAGCATGATTTGTATAGAAAATATACACTGATTAAAAATAAAACACAGGCCCTTGTAATAGACAATAAGTCAGGCATATATAAAATTGTATATTTTCATTGTTCACGTCTTGGCAACAGGTTGCTGGCTGCAAGAAGCATTTTTGTAGAAGAAGGATAAACGATTTGTTTTATCAAATCCTGAAGGTTAAAAATGAAATCCTATTGGGTAAATAGTGATTGAATTAAGATGGATTGTATTTAATTCCTTCCATATAACAGACGGCTTGTTCAATCCAAGGCAAAGGCTGGTTTCCCTGACAAGGAGGAAAGCTTTTGATTATCATTGATTGATTCAAATCCAGAGTCGTAGATTAATCAACTCTATGTTAGCTCTATATCAGGTCTATGCTAAAGCTATATTTTAAAAAATAAAAGATAGACTTGAAATATACTTGATATAGAGTTAATATAGACTTGGCATGTAAAACTGTACAGGTCTTTTTGAGCGGGAACCGGGATTTCTTAATAGGAGAAAGGTATTTTGGGTTATTCATGCCCAATAGAATAAAGGACTTTAAATAAAAAAGGACCTCAACGTTTAAGAAGAGGTCCTTTACGAATGATTATTTACTGCGTGTATTATTATTTGGCAGGGATGTTCTTGAGTGTTTCAACCAGGAAATCCCAGAATTTGCCCACTGACTCAATATGTACCTTCTCGTCGGGTGAATGGGGGAAACGAATGGTAGGTCCAAAGGAAATCATGTCCCAGTTAGGGTACTTGCCTCCCAGGATACCGCATTCCAATCCGGCATGAATGGCTTTTATTTCAGGAATACGTCCATATTTATTCTGATACACCTTTTGCATGGTTTTAAGGATCGGTGATTCCATGTTGGGCTTCCATCCAGGGTAGCCGCCTTTAAGGGTTACTTCTGCCCCGGCCAGTGTAAACACGGATTCCATTCTTGAGCCCAGTTCCCCTCTGGCTGTATCAACAGAGCTGCGCATCAGGCAGGAAATATCGATGGTTTTTGTTGTTTGGTCAGACTTAACGATCGCCAGGTTGGTAGAGGTTTCAACCAGGCCGGCCATACTATCGCTCATGCGAATAACTCCATTGGGACAGGCTACAACGGCATGGGTAAGGTTAACCTGGGTCTTTTCGTCAATCAGGTAATCAGGAGTA
>JACMKG010000167.1 GCA_014380255.1 Prolixibacteraceae bacterium
ATGTATTGAATTTGGTAAGATTAATCAGGCCTCGCCCTATCCACCCCAGATGAAAGGACAGGAAGGTGCTGATGAACTTACCCGCAAAGCCCTTGAAGAAGGTATCAATCCGCAGGATATATTAACTCTGGGAATGATGCCAGGCATGGAGCGTATTGGAGTAAAGTTTCGTGAGAATAGAGTATTTGTGCCCCAGGTATTGATGTCTGCCAAAGCCATGAGCACAGCAATGGTTCACCTTAAGCCGTATTTCTTATCGGGCGCTGCCAAACAAAAAGGTACCTTTATCATCGGTACGGTGCTTGGTGATTTGCACGACATTGGGAAAAACCTTGTGGCTATGATGGTGGAAGGCAACGGCTATAAGATTGTTGACCTGGGTACTGATGTGAGTTCTGAGAAATTCATCCATGCAGTCAAAGAAAATCCTGATTCGGTGGTGGGTTTATCTGCCTTGCTGACTACTACGATGGTTAACATGGAAAAGATTACCCGTGATATCAAGGAAGCCGTTCCCGGTACTTTGGTAACCATTGGAGGGGCTCCCGTTAACCGTGAATTCTGCGAAAAAATAGGTGCCGATAATTACTCTCCCGACCCGCAAGGCGTGGTTGAGTACCTGAATGCCCGCATTGCCTGAGCATTTTATTTAAGTGAGGCAAAATTGATGCTTAAAATCTTTAAGTAAACACCCGGATGATTGGTGTTTAAAAATATCTCACATCCCAAAGGGGGAAGGATAGTTTGGTTGGTTTGGATTTTTTCTCATATAGATAAATGATTGATAAATTACATTTCTTAAAAAAGTTACTACAATGATCATTCAGGAAATCAATAAAGGTCGTGTACTTGTTTCTGATGGGGCATGGGGAACATTTCTTCAGCAAAAGGGATTACAGCCCGGCGAATGTCCTGAAGAATGGAATCTCTCGCGCAGGAACGATGTTTTGGATATTGCCCAAAGTTACATTGAGGCGGGTGCCGACATGATTGAAACCAACAGCTTTGGTGGTAACTATTATAAATTGAAAAATTATGGCCTGGAAAACAAGGTCTTTGAAATAAATAAAACCGCTGCTCAGATTAGCAGGCAGGCAGCCGGAGCTGATCATTTCGTGATAGGCTCAGTAGGGTCTACAAGTAAACTGTTAATCATGGAAGAGGTTACTGAAGCGCAACTATACGATGCTTTTAAGGAGCAGGCCATGGCTCTTGAAGCAGGCGGAGTGGATGCAATCATGATTGAAACGATGACTGACCTGGATGAGGCCCGAATAGCTGTCAGGGCTGCTAAAGAAAATACCCAATGTGCCGTATTCTGTACCATGACTTTTGATAAAATATTAAACGGGGAATACCGAACCATGATGGGCATATCGCCCACTGAGATGACTGATGCGTTGGTGGCCGAAGGAGCATCGGTTGTTGGGGCAAACTGTGGCAATGGTATGCTCGACATGATAGGAATAGTCAAAGAGATCAGACAGATAAACAGTTCGATCCCGATACTTATCCATGCCAACGCGGGACTACCGCATTACCACAACGGAGAAACTGTTTTTCCTGAAACGCCCTCGGATATGGCTTCGATGGTGAAAGATATTGTCGATGCAGGCGCTAATATTATTGGAGGATGCTGTGGAACCACTCCTGAACATATCCGTAAGGTGCGTGAAGTGGTAAGAAACCTGTAAGAACAGTTTTGAGCTTACAAATGAAATCGATGTATAAAGCTTCTGATATTATGGCCGAATCATGATCTGTGAAAAGTCCTATTTATTCAGCGAATTAAACCTTGACAGGGAGTATCTTTATTCGATGCTCGGCTTTGCTGACGGGGCATTGCCTGAACCCTTTGATGAATACGTGGCCTTGGCTATGGAGCAAAGCGCTGACTTGTGTAGGATACGCGGAGCTTTTTGTTTTGCTGAGAAGA
>JACMKG010000168.1 GCA_014380255.1 Prolixibacteraceae bacterium
AATCAGCGTAATCTTTTCCTGTTCCAAGGTCCATTCCACGGTATACCTGCCTTGAATCGGCTGAAATAACCTCCCCTTCAAGCAGAGAAGCAACTCTGGCAGCTACTGCCGTTTTGCCAGAAGCAGTGGGCCCAAGAACAGTAATTAGATTATATTTTTCGTTGTGCATGAGTTCAAAAGTTTTCGAACTGCAAAATAATGTATTTTTGTAATGATAAAACTGGCAGCAGAAAGATTTTCCATCCATGATTCTGCCTGTATAAATTATCCGAAAGAAATAAGATGGCACACAAACCACAAAATATTAGCATCAAGAATAAAAAGGCTTTCTTTGATTACGAGATCATCGAGAACTTTTATGCCGGTATTAAACTTGCAGGCACTGAGATTAAATCTATCCGGGGAGGAAAAGCCGGCCTGGTAGATTCCTATTGCATCTTTGTAAACAATGAGTTGTATGTAAAAAACTTGCACATCTCAGAATACGAGCTGGGCACCTGCAATAACCACATCGCCAAACGTGACCGCAAGCTTTTACTTCAAAGAAAGGAGCTTGATAAGATGCAGAAAAAGGCTAAAGAAGGCGGAATTACCATTGTTCCCCTAAAGCTTTTTATCAATGATCGCGGGCTTGCTAAGTTAGAGATCTCATTGGCTAAGGGAAAAAAGACTTTCGACAAACGAGAAACTCTTAAATTAAAAGATCATTCAAGGGAGATGGACCGGGCCAGGAAAGTGTAAAAACAGTTGGCAGTTTCAGTTTTCAGTAGAAGAAATTTTACTATAAGCCTTTCAGCATTAAGGTCCTTAAAGACTTTAATGCTGAAAGGACCTTAATTTTTTTAAACAAAAAAAAGCCTGATGAACATTCTCACCAGGCTTTCTATTTGAAGTTAAAAAGATAATTTTCTTTATTATTCTAAAGTTGCCAATGCATCTTTTATGCGGTCAAGCGACTTTACCAAATCAGCTTCTGAGGCTGCATACGAAATGCGGATACATTCAGGGGCACCAAATGCTGTACCTGATACCACACCGGTAAAGGCATTCGACAGGATAAACAAGCCCATATCATCAGCATCTTTAATGGTTACATTACCAACTGATTTTCCAAAGAAAGAGGAAATATCAGGAAATACATAAAAAGCGCCCTCTGGTTTGCTGGTCTTGACACCCGGTATTTCAGCCAGCATGGATAATACAAGGTTACGACGTTTTTCAAACTGTTCCACCATTGCATACACCGAGTCAAGCGGAGCGTTTAAGGCTGCTACGGAAGCAATCTGAGACACCGAACACGGACCGGAGGTATATTGTCCCTGCAGCTTATCGCAGGCCTTAGCAAGCCATAAAGGGGCTGCAATATAGCCAATGCGGTAACCGGTCATGGCAAAAGCTTTGGATACACCATTCACCACCACTACCCTATCCTTGATTTCAGGGAACT
Source organism: Prolixibacteraceae bacterium (assembly GCA_014380255.1). Next base: position 1,448 of record JACMKG010000168.1, read on the forward strand.
GAGCAATGGTTTCATGTTTGATTCCGTAAACAATGTGTTCATAGATCTCATCAGAAATAACGATGATGTTAGGATGTTTTGCAAATATGTCGGCAAAAGCTTTCAGCTCATCCTTTGTGTAAACACTGCCTGTTGGGTTGCTTGGACTGCTAAACAGAAAAGCACGGGTCTTGGGAGTGATAGCTGCTTCCAGTTGTTCGGGAGTAATTTTAAAATCGCTGTCAACAGTGGTTGGAATAATTACATTCACACCTTCATTCAGCTTTACCAGCTCAATATATGTTACCCAGTAAGGGGCGGGAATAATTACTTCATCACCTGGATTGATTAATGCCTGTAAAAGGTTAGCTATGGAATGTTTGGCTCCATTAGAAACAATGATCTGATCTGCGGTGTAGTCCAGATTATTGTCGCGCTTAAGCTTATCCACAATGGCCTTACGCAGTGAAGGATAGCCGGGAACCGGTGAATAGGTTGAATAGTTATCATCAATGGCCTTCTTGGCAGCATCCTTGATAAAATCAGGGGTATTAAAATCAGGTTCACCTACTCCAAGACTGATTACATCAATGCCTTTTTCTTTTAACTCGCGGCTCTTTTGGGCCACAGCCAGGGTGGCAGATGCAGATAAAATCGCAACTCTGTCTGAAACTCTTTCCATAACTTATAGTTATAAATGTTTAATAATCATTTTTTCGAATGCAAGATATATAAAAAACCAACAGAACGATCAGAATGTTTCAATTCGTAATAAAAACAGGCCTAAAATTTACAATTTGTTATTACAACCTGCATCTCTTAAGAATTGCTTTACATTTTCCTGAAGGTTAAGATAATCGTTATAGTCAGAAACCACCTCAATAATTGAATTGTTAATCAAGGCATTAATCTCCTTTGCAATGTCCAGAGGATGGTTCTCATCATCCGGCAAGGCTGCTATAAAGGTAGGAACTTTGATTTCGGCTAATTGTTCACGCGAGGGCAGATCAGAGGCTGCTCCTCCATTATAGATCTGTGGATAATAATGCGGATCAAATGCCAGCCTGTAATCCATAAGCTTTTGGCGGGTACCCGGGTATTGCTGCTCATAAAATTCAGGCGGATCCTGAGTAAGGGAGATCAGGCGTTTCAGGAAATCAGGAATTTGGCCGTGACTTGCCTTCGAGGCTATCTTTCTGTAGACTGACTTTACAGCTTCACGCTTTTCCCAAGCTGGCGGAGGTGTAACAAGAATTAGCGCCTTTACCTTTTCAGGATGCCTAACGGCAAAATGCAAAGCAGTTACAGATCCCATGGAAGTTCCTGCAACAACGGCCTGATCAATAGTATTAGCCTCCATAACATCAGCCAGTTGATTGGTCATTGAATCCCATTTATAATCACCGCTAATTGATTTACCACAGGCATCATATCTGATTACCTGCACACTTTCTGACAGCTTATGGAGGTTAATTAACGAATAGAGAGAATCTGATTCAACTGAATTCAACATTCCGTGAAGCCAAATAACTGGTTCACCTTGTCCTTGTATGGTAAGAGGGATTGAAATAGACATTCAGTAGTTTATTATATAATGTAGTTAGCTACAGATTACGCTCAATGATACTAATCGGATACAGATTACCGCTTATTCGAACAGATCTTCATCACGAATCAACATCAGGATGGAAGAATGAGGAAGAATAATGTATTTATTTTTATTGAACTCAATATCCCAGCCGCTTTTATTGAGATAAACAGCCAGATCTCCTACTTTGGCCTGTAAAGGCACATATTTCACATCATCCTTCTTTTCCTGCCATGGCTCTTCGGCATCAGTCATTGCCGGGATCGGATATCCAGGTCCTACCTTTACAATGTAACCACTTAGCGTCTTCTCGTTTTCCTGTACGGTAGGTGGCAAATATAATCCAGAAGGAGTTCTGCTTTGCTGATCCTTGGGCTTGATTAAAACCCTGTCGCCGATCATGATAAATTTCTCAAGATCCTGTTCTTCGATAATTAGTGACATCTAGTTTTATTTTTATATGCAAAGATAAAACAATCGGACTCAATCCTTCACTTATTTTCATTTATGAAGGGTACCTAACTATTTTATTAGAGATGATTGCCATATTCTTTAACATGCATTTTACTTCCCCAAGGACTGAATTGAATATTCCTCAAAAAATAATTTAATAATTACTGATTTTTCTTTAATTGATATGTATTTGTATTACAACACATTACCATATCTGCAAAAAATATTTGTAAAAATATACTACTATGTGTTGCATAGTTCCATTTAAAAGACATATATTTGCAGTACAAATAACAATGTAAGAAAAGGTAGATTCTTAAATAATGTACTATACAACTTGTAACGAAAACAAAAATCAATCGTCATAGATTCAGAAAACAACAATTGAAAACAGAAAAACAATAAAAAAATAGGAGATCAAGTCATGAAAACACAGAACAACAATCAGGAAACAAACAAGAGTCAGGTTAGCAAAAGTACATTAGGTGCAAGTGCAGTTCTTTTCGGAGCAGTTTTAATTAGTCTATCAGTAAATGCCCAGGATCTTTGGAAAGAGTTTTCAAATAGCGCATCCTATGGAAAAATGGCTCTGATAATGGATGGTCAGTTAAACGAAACAGAAAATGCTGATGCCGCTTTTGATGCTATCAATGCTGAAGTGGCTTTAATATTATCCTCTCCGATCGAATCCGAAGAAACTATGGAAATTGAAAGCTGGATGGTTACAGAAGAATTTTTCAGTTCAAATGAAGTACTTGAAAGTATAGAACCTTCCCTGGAAATAGAAAGCTGGATGATCGAAGAGACCAATTTCATTTCAACTGTTGATTTCAATACCGTTGAAACTGAAGAAAGCCTGACAGTAGAAGATTGGATGACCGCTGAAGAATTCTTCAATTCACCAGAAGTATTGGAAAATGCTGAACCAGCCCTTAAAATAGAAAGCTGGATGACTGAAACAAGCTTTTTTACTGAGGCCGAACAATACACTACAAACACTGCTGATGCTGAAATAGCAAAATATGCTGAAAGGATTATCAATGCCATCGAAGCTGATGAAACTCTTGCAATTGAAGGCTGGATGATTACTGAAGAGTATTTCAACCTATCTGAAGTATTGGCTAACGAAGAACCATTGAAAGTTGAAAACTGGATGCTGGAAGCTGAAAACTTCAGTAATCAACCTGCCTACGATCATTATGCAGCAAAATAAACAAATGAAATACAACTAATTAATCACCAGTACCCGAAAACAATGAAATAAAGACTTCAGCCAAACAACTCAATGTATAAGGAGCAAAAGCCATGAAAACAGAAAACACAAAAGCACAAATGAGAAAAGGGATACTCGAATATTGCATCTTATTGGTATTACGAAACAAAGACCAATACGTAAGTGACATTATCGAACACCTGGAAAAATCAAAGATGATTGTTGTTGAAGGAACGCTCTACCCAATGCTTACGCGTTTAAAGAATGAAGGCTACCTGGGTTACCGGTGGGAAGAATCACAACAAGGACCTCCACGCAAATACTATGAATTGACCCAGGCCGGCAAACTCTTCCTGAATGAACTGGAAAGCGCCTGGAATGAATTGGTAGATGCAGTATTAAACATCACCCCCCGTAAATAACGGCACACAGAAACAGTCAGACATCAGAAATAAATCAGAAACCATGAAAAAGACATTCACAATAAACATCAGTGGCAATGTATTCCACATCGAAGAAGATGCTTACGATAAACTACAAAATTACTTGAATTGCCTCAGCCAGTATTTCGCATCCCAGGTAGGCGGACAAGAAATCCTATCAGACATTGAAGCGCGTATTGCAGAGTTGTTCAGAGAAAAGATTACTGAAATGCAGGAAGCGGTTACAATCAAATGGGTAGATGAAGTAATGGCCAAATTGGGAAAACCAGAAGATTTTATGGAAGCTGATCCCACTCAAGGAAATAAATTTACCAATGAATTGAAAGGAGAAAAGATCAGAAAACGGCTGTACCGTGATACCGAAGACCGAGTGATAGGTGGAGTCTGTTCGGGAATGAGTACCTACTTTAATACCGATCCGGTGTTGATTCGCATATTGTTTGTTGCGCTGGTTTTCCTGGGAGTTGGAATCTCCATCATAGTCTATCTGATTTTATGGATCGTAGTGCCGAAAGCCACCACGACTGCCCAACGACTTGAAATGAAGGGAGAAGAACCTACTATTTACAATATTCAGAAAACTATACAGCAAGAAGTTAAAGAAGTAAAGGAGAGCTTTTCCAAAATCAACCAATCAGAATCATTCAAAGAAGGGAAAAAAGCAACACGCAAAGCCTTTAATGACTTCCGTACTGGATTTACAGAAGCATTTTCATCTAAAAAATAGAAACTTACTCAGAATCAAAACAATCCTTTAGAAACAATTTAAAAATGAATGCCATGAAACGATTAACACGCTCAAACGAAAAGATTATAGCTGGAGTAATCAGTGGGATTTCCAACTACATCAATCCTGAATGGGACCCCGTATTTTGTCGTATTATTTTTGCCTGGATAGCCTTTTACAACCCAGCACTGATTCTTATTTATTTTGGATTGATATTAATTATTCCAGCTGAAAATACATTAACAGCACACCGTAAAACAAGCTCTGCAACCATCAGATAGATGAATTTCCATCTATTCCAATTCATAGAATAATCTAATTTCAGCATCCGGATCCTTTGCCGGATGCTGTTTTGTGATATGCCAATTCTCAAACTTTGCCCTATGGGCTTTCAGCTTTCTGAGACTAACCCTATATCAACTCTATATAAGAACTATATCAATCCTATGGCTGTCTTTTTTTGCATAGGATTGATATAGGGTTGATATAGAAGTAATATAGCTTTTAATCATCAGATCATTTAATTTATAGTATGCTTATTTAAAAATAGCCACTTTGCTCTCTCCGTTTGATTTAATGTAGCCTCTGAACATGCCTGAGGTGTTGAACTCCATAGCAATGTTTCCTTTGCGGTCAATACCAATCACTCCGCCAGTACCTCCTAGCTGGGTAAGTTTATTAACCTCTTCCCTGCAGGCTTTCTCGATAGAAAGGTTTTTGTATTCCATCAGGGCAGAAATATCTCTTGAAAAGCCAAGGCGGATATAATATTCGCCATGACCTGTACATGAAAAAGCCCCGGTTTGATTATTAGCATAGGTACCTGCCCCGATAATGGGAGAATCGCCAATGCGGCCATATTTCTTGTTGGTCATGCCTCCTGTCGAGGTTCCTGCTGCAATGTTTCCATATACATCAAGGGCCACGCATCCCACCGTTCCATGCTTATCGTTAGGGATAGCTTCCCGCTCTTTTTTGAGCAGCTCCTGCAATGACTTATATCTTTTCTCGGTATGAAAATAACTGTTCTCTACCGGCTCAAAACCCTGTTCTTTGGCAAACTGGGAAGCTCCCACACCGGTAAGCATCACATGTTCCGATTTCTCCATTACTCTTCGGGCCACGCTAATCGGATTTTTAATATCCCTTACCCCGGCAATGGCGCCTGCCATCAGCGTATTCCCTTCCATCACCGAAGCATCAAGCTCTACCAGTCCTTCATGAGTAAATACAGCCCCTCTGCCGGCATTAAATAACGGTGAATCTTCAAGTATGATAATCGTTTTTTCAATGGCATCCATGCAGGACCCACCATTGGCGAGCACAGAATCTCCCACATACAAGGCTTTATTGAGCACTGTCAAATATTCCTGCTGCATCCCGGGAGTCATCGTCTTTTGATCCATTACCCCCGCCCCACCATGGATGGCCAATGCATAATTTCTCGCTGACTGGGCCTGAATACCCATAACTATCAGAATCATTACCAAAAATAAAACCAGCTGTTTCATATTTATGTTTCTCAATTAAACATTCCTTTTTAAATATATAAACCCCAAAAAAATCAAATATATTGGCCTGAATAGTTTAAGAGTCGTGAAGTTTTGTTTATTTTATAGATGAAAACTTAAAACAATACTTTGGCTCGCTTGTTAAAAAAAACAAGAACAGCTAAGATAATCATCATTAACCACACTATGACTCACTATTCTATTAAAGACCTTGAATATCTGTCAGGTATTAAAGCTCATACTATCCGCATATGGGAAAAACGCTATCAGTTACTAGATCCTGAAAGATCGAATACAAATATCAGGTTTTATTCCAATGAAGATGTACGAAGAATACTAAATGTAGCAATGTTGGTGAAGAATGGCTATAAAATCTCGAATGTGGCATCCTTTGATGATGCTAAGCTTCAATCCGAAGTATTACGCCAAAACAAGAATTTACTGGATCCGGAGAAAAACATTGATCGCCTTATTCTGCATACCATCAACATGGACCTGCTGGAATTTGAACAATTGCTAAGGAGCATTATTGATGAAAACGGCTTTACCAAGACTATTCAAAATATTATCTTTCCCTTTTTCGAACGCATTGGGATCTTATGGCAGGCCGGCTCTATCTTTGTCACCCACGAACATTTTGTATCCAATATAATCAGAAATCACCTGATTGTTGAAACATCCAAATTCAACAATCAAACTTCACAAAAGACAATGCTATTTTTCCTGCGGGAAGATGAAATGCACGAACTGGGATTGCTGTTTTTCAACTACCTGGCTGCGGCGAATGGCTTCAAATGCATTTACCTGGGGCAAAATGTTCCTTTTAACGATTTAGCGTATCTGCTGAAAAACAATACCTATGAATTTATCTGCACCTCGTTTATACATGCCATAGAAAAGTCTGCGCTGGAACAATACCTGGCAAACCTTTCCAAAGCTTTCAATAAAAACAAGATAATGATTTCAGGCCGGCAAGTGGCCATTCATAAGCCGAACCTGCCATCCAATGTGGTAGTTGTTAAAAGCAGCACCGATTTCCTAAAGAAGATTACCCGTTAGAAATTTCCTAAATGATCTATTGACCGAATGCTGTGACAGTTGTCCTCTGCCTTATTCCACGCTGTAATAGATCGCGAAGAAGTGCAGAATACTTCCTGCCAGTACAAACAGATGCCATATACCATGACCATAAGGAAGTTTACGCCACATGTAGAATATCACGCCAATTGAATAGGCAAGGCCTCCAAGTACCAGGTAAGTGATGCTTACTGAAGGCAGATTCTGGATGATTAGATTCCCTGCAAGCACAAAAAGCCAGCCCATCAAAAGGTAAACGGCTACCATTAAGCGGCGGAAGCGATAAGGATAAATGGAACGAATAATGCCTCCTGTTAAGGCGATTGACCATACAATGGCAAAGAGAGTCCATCCCCACACGCCCTGTATGTTAATGAGCAAAATAGGGGTATAGGTGCCCGCGATGAGCAGAAAGATGGATACATGATCGAAGCGTGCGAACAGGTCTTTGAGATGGGGCTTCGAGAAACTGTGATAGAGAGTTGATGAGAGATATAACAGAACCAGTGATCCTCCATAAATCGAAAAGCTTACCAGGTGCAGCACGTCATCCTGATTACCGGCTACCATTATCAAAACTACAAGAGCAACAATACTGAGCAATGCCCCTATTCCGTGCGTAATACTGTTTGCCATCTCTTCCCTGCTGCTCAACTGACGGAATGTATTGGACGAATTTGAATTCATAGTATAAACTAAACGATTAATTGTATAGATAAAAAACGATTGAAAAGCCTGAAAGTTTGGTAGAGGGGAAGAAAATTCGACAAGAAAGAGGTAAAAGATTTACTATTAGACAATTTACGATTTACTATTTCTGCTTTTCACTGGAAGAGTAACCATAAAGCATATAATCCTGCAAGCAAATAGTAAATAGTAAATCGTCTAATTGTAAATAAAATGTATTTTGAATTCTTTAATTCGTTGTTTTATCGATCAGATAAGTATTTCTTTCAGTCGAGTTACGGGTACTCAGCTCGGCGATGAAACCGGCCAAAAACAGTTGTGACCCGATGATCATGGCTGTAAGCGACAGGTAGAAATAAGGGCTATCGGTTATCCGTGGAGCGATCTCATTGTTCAATGTGTGAATGAGCTTCTGGGCACCAACGAAAATTGCAGCCACCAGACCAGCCAAGAAGGTAATAGTACCAATCACCCCGAAGAAGTGCATCGGCCGTTTACTGAACTTGGATATGAAGATAACCGACAACAAATCCAGAGGTCCACGGATAAAACGTTCAATTCCAAACTTGGTAGTACCGTATTTGCGCTCCTGATGCTGAACAACCTTCTCCCCTATCCTCTTGAACCCTGCCCATTTGGCAAGTACTGGAATATAACGGTGCATGTCGCCATACACTTCAATACTCTTGACCACCTGTTTACGGTAAGCTTTCAGTCCGCAATTAAAATCATGAATTTTAATCCCCGTCATCCGCCTGGCTGTCCAGTTGTAGAATTTACTTGGAATGTTTTTTGAAAGCACCGGATCGTAACGTTTTTTCTTCCATCCGGAGACCATGTCATACTTCTCCTCGGTAATCATGCGATAAAGATCCGGTATTTCATCCGGGCTGTCCTGCAGGTCGGCATCCATGGTAATAACCACCTCTCCCTGAGCCTGGGCAAAGCCACAAAACAAGCCTGCTGATTTCCCGTAGTTACGCCTGAACTTTATTCCCTTAATAGCTGGATTCTGACTGCTCAGTTGCTCAATCAATTCCCAAGAGCCATCGGTACTGCCATCATCAACCAGGATAACTTCATAGGTAAAGTTATGGTCGTGCATGACATGATCAATCCAGACAGTCAATTCAGGGAGCGAATCTACTTCATTATACAAGGGAACAACTACAGAAATATCCATCGGCTTCGTATCTTCTTTTTATTCTTCAGTTTTTACTTCTTCCATGGCCTCGTCGAAGGCATTCATATCAGGTTGCCTTTTAACGAAAATTGAAGTCACCAAAGATATAATAGTTCCAATTAATACCGAACCAAATAATGCCATAATTGCCATCCATCCGGGAGTCATCATTTTTGCGGTCATAGCCATAGACGCTTCAATCTGTTCTTCACTCATTCCACGCTCCAACAGAGCTTCTTCCTGCATTATTTTGGCCTGTTCGATCAAACTTGGATCAATCTTGAAAATGATCAGGTTGTATAGCGTCGTGATAATGCCCACAAATAACATCACAGCCACTCCAAATCCAAGAGCCTGCCCATAGGAGACAACTCCATTAAGTTCGCGATCGCGGTAATTAATTTGGGCCATGATTATACCGATAGCCAGCAAAGGATAGGTGATCAAAGCCAATGCTTTGTTTTGGGACTGCCCCGCTACGTAAAGGATCACGGAGAAAAGGGTAAGTACAATGCCCATGTAAAGGCCATAGAGTGCTGCTGTTTTCCAGAAGGTAGATTTTTCTTCCATTGTGTTTTTTTTGATTAATGATTAACAAATATATTTGATTTTATTAACTGCACGTTTAATCTGTCGCATATTTATTGAAACAAAAAAAAAAGTTATTTTTTTTTCATGCAATAGTTCACTGATCGCTAAACGGTTAGTTTCGGAAAGCAAAAAATAATTACACTAAGCTTAAAATTTCCCTTGGAGGGAACTCTATTTTTTCTACTTTTGCGCCGGGTAAGTCCTGTACGACTAGCTCCTGTTGAATCCCCCCAGGGTCGGAAGGCAGCAAGGGTAAACGGTTGAGCGGTGCGATGCAGGTAGCTTACCCACTTTTTTGCCGAATTAGCTCAGTTGGCCAGAGCACGTGATTTGTAATCTCGGGGTCCACAGTTCGAATCTGTGATTCGGCTCATTGAAAAGTTTGCAGTGTTCAGGTTACAGTTTACAACTGAAGACTGAAAAGTTCTAAAAAGATTGATTGGGGAGATACCAAAGTGGCCAACTGGGTCTGACTGTAACTCAGATGACGTACGTCTTCGTAGGTTCGAATCCTGCTCTCCCCACCAAAAACAAAGGCAAAAGGAAAAAGGCTAAAGTGAGAAGGTTACGCGTTAAACTTTTGACTTGTTAACTTTTGATTTTTGACTTGAACGCGGGAGTAGCTCAGTCGATAGAGCATTAGCCTTCCAAGCTAAGGGTCGCGAGTTTGAATCTCGTCTCCCGCTCATAAAAGCCGGCATCTTACCTAGTAGGATGTCGGCTTTTTGTTTGGGCAAAAAAGTATGGATCAAGCGGAATTGTTGTGGAGGCAAAGGCATAGGCTGGGGGATGGAAAAGTGATCAGTGGTCTGTGTACAAACATCTAATTCATCAATGCTTTACAACAAGCAGGGGTACTATCCTTGAATCCATAAGTCTATCAGTCCGTCAAATTTGTATTCCCTCCACAGGTTTTCCGCTTGATCCAGGATTATCCCACATAAGTGTCATCGCTAAAGCGGCTTTTTGTGCCCTGGCATGGCATTCTACCATACTATGACCGCTAACGCGGTTATCCAGGTGCGCTGCACTGTCAATATGGTAGCACAAGGCTGATATGATGGCTTTTAAAAGGTGCATAGCACTGGCAGTATGGTAAAAATTGTTGCTGTAAAGCAGATTAATTAATTGATAAGGGTATCAGTTACAGATGGATTAGTTTAGCTGCCAGACTTCACATAGCTATATACTTTAACCCTTTCTAACGGGGTTTCTATTTTATCCTTGTTTTATTCTTATTTTACCATTGTTTTATATAATTCGAATATAATACAAATATAATTCGAATATAACTCGAATATAATAGGTATACGCTCGAATTATATACGTATTATATTCGAATTATATACGTATTAATATAAATAATGGTAAAATAAGAATAAAACAAGGATATGACAAGAATAAGGTATCAGAAACGTTTGAATAGTGATTGTGCATGAGGGAATGGGCTGTTTAGTATTTGATCGGGTGAAAAATAACAACATCGTCATTGTGGTTTTAACCCTTATATTTGAAACGGCAAATGGTTGGTTGGATACATTGTTCATCAATAAGCCTATAATAAGTTTGAAGACAGCAAAATTTTCAATGGTAAACGAGAAGAAGTAAATCGATGCAAAAATTCTGCCCCTGTGGCTCTGCCCTGCCCTATAATGAGTGCTGCGAACCGATTATCAACGGCAAGCGGGATGCTGCAACCTGCGAGGAACTGATGCGCTCGCGTTACGTGGCCTTTACGATGGCTGACGTCGATTATTTGCTACGGAGTCACCATTCCTCAACCCGACCGGTAAAAGATCGTAAACAGATCAAAAAGTGGGCAGAATCGGTGCAGTGGATGGGGCTGACCATTCTTTCAACTAAAGATGGAAGCGTCAATGATGATACGGGTTACGTGGAGTTTCGCGCATTATACCTTGAAGATGGGCAGATGCAGCAGATCCATGAAAATTCGCTCTTCAAACGCGAAAACAACCGGTGGTTTTACGTGTCAGGCGTTCACTTCTAATAAACGTAACAAGTACATAACAAAGTAGACAAGCATCCAGCTTTTCAAGCCTTAGGTCAAATACACGAAATCATTTTCTGGTTGGCCATTTAGCTGTTCCGTCCGAAACATCGGCCTTACCCTGTTCAGCACCTTTCTCGGACGGCAGTCAGGCCCCTAGGTTGATTTTCTATTGACAGAAAACTCCTGCGGAGTAAAAGAGTCAGGCCTGTCAGCGGCAGCATTTCATTTTATTATAGCTTTACCCTTCATATTCTCCTCCGGTTGCCCTGCTCCTTGTCTTCTCCTTTGCCTTTTCCTAACTTATAACTTTATCCACCGCCTTTTGTACTTGGTACTGAAAAACAAATATTGTTCAATCCATGGCCTAAAAAATAAAGGCTCAAACCTTTGAATTCAGTTTGAGCCTTTAAAGCCATCTAAAATAAATCTATTTAATTCAAGCTACTAGCTTCTGGCAACTGGCCTCTTGCAAAACAATCTGCTAACATTTAGCCTTACTGCTGATCGAAGCATTTCTTGCCAGCCGCTAGCTGCCAGCCGCACTTATTTTATGGATGGTTCACCCTATTCAAGGTGCTGTCTTTTTGTAATTGGCAACTTAAGTTATTTGCAGCAGCTATTTCTGTACAAATTTCTGTTCCAGCATCTTAATGAAATAGCCTCCAACCACTGACCTGGCCTGGAATCCTACCTGGTTGGCATCGGGTGTTTCATACCAGTCGGTCATAGGAACGCGATCGGTGGTTTCATTGAAAGTCTTGTGCACCGGATCAATGAACTTCTGGAATGTTGCCTGATCATTGGCCAGGGTAGCTGTCCATACAATCCAATCTGATTTGGTATACGTGCGACGGTTATCCAGAGGTAAGCCGTAAGTATTTTGTTTGGTCAGGTAATACGCGATTTCCTTCTGGGCCACGTTGGGATCAAAAATATTCAATCCAAGTAACTTATCCCACACCAGGTTGTATTTCTGGCTCCAGGTGCCTGGCTTATCAAACGTAAGGCGATAATGATCTCCGTCTTCGGCCATAACGACCCATTTGGCAGCCATTTCCTTTGCCTGTGAGGTATATTTTTCAGCAATATCGGCTTTACCCAACATTCCTGCTAGCTTTCCATAGGAAGCAATTCCCACGATCGCTTTCACCGACAGGTTTGTATTGTGGGCAAAGTGTCCGGCAAAGTCGTCGGTACACAATTGGTTTTCAGGATCCAGACCGTTCTGTAACAAGTAATCAGCCCAGATGGTAAGCACATTCCAATGTTTTTCGGCATACGAAGCATTTCCTTCAGCCTGCGCGATGGCGGCAGCCAGAATCAGCATGTTTCCGCTTTCTTCAACAGGCATGTCTCCCCCGTAGGTTTGTCCGTTAGCCAAGGGGTAAGTACCTACATCATGAGCAGCGAAAGGTTTATTCCATTTACCGCTTTCCGAATAATAGAAAATGGGTGTCATCATTCCTTTGAGCAAATCAGGATTGTAGAGCAGGTAAAGAGGTGCAGAAGGGTACGTTAAGTCAACCGTTCCCACAGAACCGTTGCTGAAGTTTTCTTTGGAAAGAAAAACGGTATTTCCTTCTTTATCCTTGATTAGTTTATGGGCAGCGATCGACTGGCGGAAGGCCAGCACGCATAGTTCAGCATATTTTTCGCCACCGGCTTTAATGGCATCGGCCCAAAGCTGGTTATCGAATTTGGCACAAGTTTCTGTCAGCTGCTCGTATTCAGCATTAGCGGCTTTCAGGGCATCATCCATGGTCACCTGGCCGTCTTTTTTCCACCAGGCCATACGGTTTTCGCCGAAATACTGGATGGCGTACAGATCATCGTACCCTATCATTATTTTTCCCGTGGCTGGAACATCGGATACCTGGCCCAACTGCTGAGCACAAGCCATCACCTGCATTTCATGGCCCATATTAACCAGTAATTTCTGATCACCCGAGGTATCAAGGGTACCATTTGTTACGAAACCTTGTTTGACGGTTTCAAAATTACCCATTGCATAGCTCATTTCCGGTGCATTATCTCCGCAGAGGTAGAAATAACCCCAGTCGATGCGAAGGTCATCTCCTTTTTTGGCTAGTACAGGCTGTTCGGTAGTACCTGCCTTAAAATAAGTCAATCCATCCGTTTGGCCTTTTTCAATAGACACTTGCTGAGAAACGGAATTAACCGCCCACTCAGGAGTAGCTTCAAAGTAAATCTGCACGTCGTGTTTCTGTTGATCGGTTGATTGAACCTCGTAGCTGACATAATTCACCGGACGTGATAGCACATCGGGATTCTCAGGCAGCAATGGAGCAAGAAACTGAAGATTCAGCTTAACTGGGCCGCAGGTGAATACATAATTGGTCTGAGTGGCTGATAGACCGACCGATTCCTGGATGGCTGCTTGTGCAAACGCATCAACCTTTTCACTGTCCTGGTAAATGCCAAAGTCAACCAAACCACCTCCTGTTTTATTGTGGCAATGGACCGCGATCACATTCTTACCTGCCACCAGAAGAGCACGAAGTTCTCCAGTCAATGGAAAAACTACATTGTTTTTCCATTCGTAGCCTGTATCAACCAGTTTTTGGCCATTCAGGTAGAGTTCAAAAATATCGTCGTGGGAGTAAACCAAGTATACAGGAGCATCGGTCAAGGTTGAATCGATGGTAAATTCCCTGCGAACCCAGATATCCTTTGTTTCCCATGGCGTGGCCAGATCGGGCATTCCCGAGGTTCCGAAAGCACCTTTTCCGGCTTGCCAGTTGGTTGCATTAAAATCAGGTCTTTCCCAACCGTTAGTGGGTTTGGTATTCTGGAAAAGGCCATCCCAGGCACCATGGCTAGCCATAGGCAGAATAGCTTTGCGCGGTAATTCTTCCTTGCCCATAAAGCGATAAACCTTTCCATCCACACGAAGTGCACCAATAAGGCCGTGGCGTTTGCCGGTCCAATGCCTTACGGCATCATCATACAGGTGATCGGCTGTAGACCAGGCACTGGTGTATGGGTCAATTGTAATCAACGGATAAGCCGGAGCTCGCATGTTGGTTGTTAGCGTGACCTTCGTTTTCTCTGCTTCCGAACACGAGGAAATCAAAAATGCACTTAAAAATACAGCATAAAACAAGGCTTTTGGATCAAACCTAAGCCCAAAATACTTTTTACTCATGGTTTATTATTTGTTGTAAAATTAAATATTCAATAATCTATTTATTCCTGACAGAAAGAATTGGTTTATTTCCTGGACTCTATGTCATTTAGTAAATGTATTTATAGGGGATTGCCCTAAAGTAGGTATTCCTCTTTTAACCATTTCTCATTTCCGTCCGCAATAGCTTTAGCCCTCTGTTCGGCATTCTACGCGGACGGTTACTGCATAAATCACCATTTCTTTCTATTGACAGGAATGCCCTACGGGCAACCGCTCTTGTGTATTAAGATTCCGGGATCAATCAAAGTTTCTCTTAACTTAATAACACTGCCCAAAACAAATTTAAGGTAGCAAACGCAGAATGATTTCATCTTCACATGAAGAGGTTAATTTTCTGTAATCCTGCTCTGTTGCATTCATAAATAAATACAGCAAAGCAACTGAAATCACTCATTTACCGAGGATAAATAATCTCAGTATGATGAACTCTAATGTAAAGTAGAAGGTCAATTAATTTAAGTTGCCAGCTTCTAACAACTGGCAACTTAAATTAATTATTTCACTACAGGGAATGCTGAAATTCTCAAACGGGCGGCTCCCATAGGAATGAGCGTGATATCTTCAACAGGCCTGGAAGTTTTGGCCGGATACAAAGGCAGCACATCAACCAGTCCGTATTGATCGATTCCACAGGTAGGTATTTGCCTTCCTTTGGCGTGAATTTCAATGGGATTATTTTGTTGTGAGAACGGATAATTATCAGCAGGCCATGCCTTGCGGATCACTTTAAACGATTTTGCCAAATCCTTTGGATTGAAAACCAATCCGTAGTTCCATGGAGTAACAGGAGTAATTTCGTAAGCCGGCCATTTTTCCTGATCGGCATTTTCCTGCCATTTGGAGTCCCCGATGGCTGATTTGGTGCTGCTGATTTTTTGGTACTCTTCACCAATTTTCAGTGAAAAGGTCAATGGGCCATAATCCACTGAAACGCTGTTTTGATTCACCTGCCAGGTCCGGGTAGTAATTTGCATCGGTAAGTTTAACGTAACCTGATCTCCATTCGCCCATTCGCGATCCAAACGAATGTAAGAACCTGGTTTTATCACTAATTTTACCAAAGCGCCATTCACTTTAACCGAGGCATTTTTACACCATACCGGTACACGCAGGTAAAGAGGGAACTTTACTTTCTGATTCGTATTCAGGGTAAAACGTACCTCTTCTTCATAGGGGTATTTGGTATCTTCAATTAAAGTCACCTGAGTTCCATTGCCCACTTTGGCGGTGGTTTTACAGGCATTATACAGGATGGCGGCCAACCCGTTATCGTTGCTGGCCATAACCAGGTTTTGGATATAATACGGAAGGGCATGGCCATGGTTGTGCTGACAACAGCGACTGCTGAAAGGATTCATAGTCAAGAACGGGCCTTTGTTGTCGATTCCCGGATGATGATTTTCAGCATCGGCAGTAACCCCATTAGGACTGGTGATGTACCTCAAGGATCTCATA
>JACMKG010000169.1 GCA_014380255.1 Prolixibacteraceae bacterium
ACTACTGATAACTCCAAATCGGAGGTTCCTAATTTCCTGTATTGCATTACACGACATTTAAAGTTTGTTTATCAAAAATAAGATTTATTTGGCAAATAATCTTCCAAAAAGCAGTATAGTAGTATGCAAATGTGTAAATTTGGCTAAGCAGGATTTGACAAAAGCATTAATCTCAACGATTTTGAATTAGAATAAGGGTCTTTCCAAAAATACGGTCAGGAAACTTTCTAATTATTTTAAAGTCTCACAAAGAACGTTTAACGGCCATAGAAACTAATCAATGAGAAGAATATACATTTCTCATATTCAAGTCTCAGGAATGCAGAGCAAAATTAGGATAGAACCCACATTAAAGAATAGTTGAACAATCACGTTAATCCTCTAAACCATGGGCTTAAGTTTTCATTACAGGGGCAGGATTGCCAACCCTGACAGTTTGCCTGATTTGATTGATGAAGTGGTGGATATCTGCAAAACGTTCAAGTGGGAATATCGTGTCTTTGAAAGGCAGTTTCCTAAAGATAACATCGGAAAGGAAGTTCATAACCAAAAACTCTATGGCCTATTTTTCACTCCGCCCGAGTGTGAAATGGTGGATATTTGTTTTCTCTCCAACGGCCGAATGTCTGGTCCGATACTTCTTCAGAATTGGGGTAATAGCCAGAATCCAAAAGAAAAAAAATATTTATATGGGATATCGGTTAAAACCCAATATGCCGGCATAGAGATTCACCGCAACCTCATTCAGCTTTTCCGTTACCTGAATGAGAAGTACCTGGCTGATTTTACGATGAGCGACGAAGGAGAATACTGGGAAACCAACGATGACAAGGTGCTAAAGCAAAATTTCAATCGCTATACCGATCTGATCGACGGTTTTGCACTTGCTCTTGAAAGTCAGGATAAAAGGGAGGGTGAAGACATCGTAGCCTATTTGCTCAGGATGGCACAGCAACTTCACGACCGAAGAAAAGGGAAGGAATAGTTTGCTGAAACAAAAAATCCCGCCTTTCAGCAGGATTTTCTATATTTACAATTAGACGATTTACAATTTACTATTTAAAACCTCCGGTAATTGCGGATAGGACTACTATTGGATATTGATTAACGATTGAACAACCCATCATCGCTGCACCCAAATCGTAAATCGTAAATTGTCTAATGGTAAATTGATTAACCATCCAGCCTTTAAATAATCAGCTTATACCCCTTGCCATGTACATTGATGATTTCAACCTTGGGATCATCCTTTAAGTGTTTGCGCAGTTTGGTGATGTATACATCCATGCTTCGGGCATTGAAATAGTTGTCATCAATCCAGATGGTTCGTAGGGCAAAGTTTCGTTCCAGCACTTTATTGGCATTGTTGCAAAGCAGGCTGAGCAGTTCGGCTTCCTTGGTTGTGAGCTTCACTTCTTCTTCGCCACCCGAAAGTATTTGTTTGCGTGAATCAAAGGTGTAAATTCCAAGTTTGTAAACAGCATCTTCATGCGAAGTGGCATCCTGTGATACACGGCGCATGATGGCCTCAATGCGGAAGATCAACTCTTCCATGCTGAAAGGCTTGGTAATATAATCATCGGCCCCTATTTTGAATCCTTCCAGCACATCCTCTTTCATGTTTTTTGCTGTCAGGAAGATAATGGGAATATCGACATTGAGCTGCCTGATATCTTTTGCCAGCGAAATACCGTCTTTTTTTGGCATCATGATATCAAGAATACAGAGATTGTAGGGTTGATTTTTGGTAAACCCTTTATAAGCTGCTTCCCCATCAGGATACAAATCGGTATCATATCCTTTTGCAATCAGGTATTCTTTCAGTAACAATCCAAGGTTTTCATCATCCTCGGCCAATAGTAATTTTACTTTTTTTTCCATGTTCGTGTATGTTTATCGGAAAATATATCATGAATTTAGTTCCTTTATTTAAGTCGCTTTCAACTTTGATCTTGCCTCGATGTGCATCAATAATCTTTTTCACATAGCTTAACCCAAGTCCAAATCCTTTCACATCGTGTACATTTCCCGTAGGAACCCTGTAAAACCTTTCAAAAATCTGGCCAACATACTCTTTTGGGATACCTATTCCATGGTCTTTTATAGTTACAATGATAAATTCTTCATTCCTTGCCGTTGAAATGATGATCTTCGGTGCCTCCTTGCTATACTTCACAGCATTATCAAGCAAGTTAAACAAAACATTTGTAATATGCACCTCATCCCCCTTAATGATTGCAGGTTCAGCCTTCAAATCAGCAAATAATTCACCCTCTTTTGCCTTCACCCGAAGTTCAAAGTTCAGAACCACGGAATTAATCAGGGTATTTAAATTGACTTCCTTTATTTTAAGTTTCAATTTGCCTTCATTAAAAACGGCCATTTGAAGCACCTTTTCTACCTGTGTGGTCAATCGCTTGCTTTCCTGGTAGATGATTCCCGATATATGCTCGATGGTCTTAGGGGTATTGGTAACGGTGTTATCGCGCAACATCTGGCTGGCCAAAGAAATGGTCGAAATAGGTGTTTTCAACTCATGAGTCATGTTGTTGATAAAGTCATTCTTGATGATCGACAACTTCTTTTGCCTGAGAATAATAAGAATGGTGAAAACAAATATACCGATCAGCATAACTGTCAGAATTACGGTAGGAATTACCAGGATACCGGTTTGCTTTAATAAATATCCGTCGCGTTTGGGGAAATACACATACAGGTAATTGCCCTTTTTAGTTTCTTCCGGGTCATGGGGAAAAAGCAGCATCGTATATTCCTTCTGAGGCCCTGGATCGTATGATTTCCCACCAATGATAACTTTATCTTCTCTATTCTGGAATGACTTTACGGCATGCTTGTAATCCAGAGTAATGCCAGAATTTTTCAATTCAGCTTTAAGCAGCCTTTCCAGCCTTGGAGGATCAATTCGATCCTTGATGTCCATTCGGGAAAAGAATAGGGAATTCTCGATGGCCGAAAGCCACTTTGTTCTTACTTCCTGCTGTTCTTCGTATTGCTGGCGCACATAACCTTCCTCTCCATCTATAATGTCAAAAGCATTGTTATAATCATCTGGCCTGCCTCTTTCATTCGCACCCTGTTTCTCAGGGCTGCCGGAATCGATGATCAGTCCTTCGCTGTAGACTTGGCTGCCCATTCGGAGTTCATACAGAATTGAAAGTTGTACGCTTTTCTGTCTGCTTCCACCCGGGCGGAAGCTGTTACCTGTGAACACATCATTATTTTGCAAGGCAAAGAGCTCTTTTTGATACTCCTCTGCCAGATTCGATTCTTCCATTTCAAGCCTCTGAACAACCTCTTTCAAGGCGCTTTTAACGGCAGCGTCAAACTGTTCTTCTTTAATTCCCAACGCCTGATAAATGGAATTGATCTGGACTAGAATCAGGCTGGTCATCACCAAAGCCATCAAAACGATCAATGTCAGTATTACCTTTCTGCTCATGTTACAAAGATAACTTTTTGAAACACTGGCGATAAATACTTAACAAAATTTAACGTGCCAGAGGATAAAGAAAATAGATCATAAGAGAAGAAAGTTCCTGAGTGCTTAAGTGACTGAGTACCTGAGTGCCTTAGTAATTTAGTTGCTAGGTAACCAGGTATTTGAGAAACCATATCACTTTATTACACTGTTATCTGCTCATGTACTAAGTTACTCAGGCACTCAGGTACTCAGGCACTCAAATCCTTATACCAAACTCGCGTTATTTATTCGATCCATGGCTACTTTGGAGGCATTTTGCTGGGCTTCTTTTTTCGAGGTCCCCGTGCCTTTTCCCCACAGTTCGGAATCCACTTCAATGCTGGCCACAAACCAGGGCTGCTTGCCATCGTTTTTGCTCTCATCGACGGTATCAAATGAAACGGCCCTTTTATTCTTCTGAGACCATTCAATGAGCTGGCTTTTGTAATTGGTATTGGTATTCTGGACTTCT
>JACMKG010000022.1 GCA_014380255.1 Prolixibacteraceae bacterium
CTGAACCAGTGGCTGCGAGGCGTCGCTGTAGGAAATGGTGGCCTTGGAGAACTGATCGTGCAGGTATTCGGGTAAAAACATGTGGGCGTAAAATGGAATGGGGACGTCGGCCGGCTTGCTGATCACCAGGTCAATTCCAAAGTCGATCCAGCGGAAGGAATGATGGAAATCGTTGATCAGATCACGGTAGCTTTGGGTCGACTGCTGGGTGGGAAACTGAATCTTGCCCCCGGCATTGCGTTCAATCATATCGCGCACCCGGGTGGCACAGTTGTCGGTGAAATAATTGTAGCGGTATTCCCTGTTTTCTTCCTTGGCATTTTCCAACAGGGCAATAAAAAGCTTGTTTTTTCCTTCCGCCGATAGGTTAAGCACTTGCTCATAAACGCTGCGCTGGTCCTGTTCATATTCGGGTAAAAAACTTGAAAACTGCTGCCCCATCAACAGGTAATCGGTTTCACCCTTGGCAAAGCGGTAGAGAAAATTGTCTGATTCAAAACTGAAGATCCCGTAATTAAACACGGCATCGAGTCCCTGTGCAGGGTCGCTAATGCGAATGGCGGTATGCCCGTACATGGAATAGACCTCCCGGCCCGGATCACAGGTCAAAATGCTTACCGTAGCCTCGGGACCCAGTGACTGCGCTTTTACCTTGGGTTGAATAACTAGTATGGAAATTAACAGCAGAAGAAAATATCGCATTAGCATGAGCGAAAAATTTGGTCTCAAAGATAGCCGTTTTGTGCTTATTCTTAGATGATGAATCCGTTTATTTCAACTGATGAGAGGGGATCGAAAAATAAATGGCCATCTCCCGACGACCATTTACCTCAGGATTTGATGACAAAGCGCCCATTTGAAACAAATATGGAAAATATAAAAAATGGACTTTATCACCTCTTCCTCGTATTACTCACTCAAACCAAGACGACATTGCAATGTAGTAATCATTTATTATAAAAAATATATTATTTATCTTTTTTTCTATGCTTAGACGTATGATTTTCATCATGATTTGGAGTACCTTTTTTGATCGATATTATCTTGGCAGGATACTACAACTAAAAGCTTTTTTAGAGTTGACAAATTCCTTTGAATGAAGGGGTTTGTTATTTAGATTGATTAAAAATAGTAAGTCTGCCTGAAAATTGGTAATATTGCACCTTGTTTATAAAAGAGAAAGATATGGGATGCAGTGGATGCAAAACAACTATAGATTTAGACCGTCCAGCCATGCTTGGCACGTATGACTGGCTAAGCGATATACCGGATACCACCAACGAATCGAACATTGTGGAGATTCGTTTTAAGGGCACACGTAAGGAGTTTTTCAGAAACGAAGACGGAATTCCTTTAAAACGCGATGAACTGGTGGTGGTCTCATGCTCTCCCGGACATGATGTGGGAGCGGTTTCACTCACGGGCAAACTGGCCGAGCTTCAATTTAAGCGCAAGGTCAAAAAGCCGGAGCGCTACGAATGGCACAAGATTTACCGGAAGGCTACCCCTTCAGATGTGATCAAGTGGGAAGAGGCCAAGGCCAGAGAGGTTAAAGTGATGATCCGTGCCCGGGAAATTGCCAATGAGTTGAGACTAAACATGAAAATCGGGGATGTGGAATTCAGGGGCGATAACAACAAAGCCATCTTTTACTACATTGCCGACGACCGGGTGGACTTCAGGGAGCTGATCAAGCAATACGCCAAAGAGTTCAGTATTAAGATCGAGATGAAACAAATTGGCGCCAGGCAGGAAGCAGGCCGCATCGGCGGTATCGGTTCCTGCGGACGGGCCTTGTGCTGTTCGACCTGGCGTACTGATTTTACAAGCGTTACCTCTGATGCTGCCATCAAGCAAGGTTTATCGCCCAATGCCGAGAAAATGGCCGGGCGGTGCGGTAAGCTTAAATGTTGCCTTACCTATGAACTGGATCATTACCTGGAAGCGCTGGAAGACTTCCCCAATGAACTTTTGGCCATTGATACCGATAAGGGTCTGGCCAGGCATTTCAAAACGGATATCCTTCAGAAAAAAGTATGGTACAGCTATGCGCAAAGCGAAGGCGGACGCATTTTTGTACTCGACCTGGAGGATGTGAAGAAGTTTCTGAACATGAACAAGCGCGGTCAGAAGCCTTCTTTCGAAGGTTATACCGAACCGGAAGCCAAGAAGGAAAACATGATGAACGTTGGAGAACTGGACAAGAAGTTCTTTGCTGAAGCCGGTCCGGCCAAGAAACGCAACAACAAGCGCAGAAGGCCCCAGGGCAATAAAAGCAAAAGCCAGGTAATATTAAAGCCTAAAGCTTAACAGCTATCTGTTACAGGATACAAGCCGCAACAAGCATCCAAGGATGAGGGTTGCGGCTTTTCTTTTGTCCCTTTTCCCCGCCAGGGGATATCTGTCAATAGAAAAATAAGCTGTGGAAGATGTTTTCTCCGTAGGAGATTTCCAAAATGATATAACTGGAAATGCCCTACGGGCAAAAGGTTCCATTGCATGGTATTTTCTATTGACAGAGATTTCCTACGGAAAAATGCGCTGAATGGGCTTTACTTAGGGTCTGCTGAAAAACCATAGTCTGTTTGGTAATCTGATACTTATAGCGATATTAGTTGTAAAAAGTGCAAGGAAAATTGAGAAAGGTAGCGAATAAGCATGCACCCAAAGACACGGGAATCAATCCAGGTAGGCGCTCTCCTTCCCCGCCAGGGGATCAATATCAATAGAAAAACATGCTACAAGGGATGGCTTCCCCGTAGGGGATCAATATAACAAGCAGATTATTAATGCCCTACGGGCAAAGGGGCGTATCGCTTTGTTTTTTCTATTGACATTGATGCCCTACGGGCAAATCCTTTGGACGAGTTTTTCAGCAGGCCCCAACTATGTGCTTAGGTATGTGAGAATATGTATGATAAATGTAGCTATATATTATTCAATTTTGATAACAACCAGGTATATAATTAATTAAAAACCTCTGGACCTTTTTACTTTATTACTTTGTCACTTTGTCACTTTGTTACTCAGGCGCTAAGGCACTCAGGCACTCAGGTACTCAGGCACCCAGACACTTAGGCACTCAGGCACTCAGGTACTCAGGCACTCAAGCACCATTAAAAAACATTCCAACCAATGAAAGCAAACTTTAACATCCTCATAAATGATCCTCATCCTGTGGTAGTCGATTTCCATGCTTTGTGGTGCGGACCCTGCAAAGTACAGTCGCCTATCCTGAAAGAGATTGCCGGGGAACTGGTTGGCAAGGTAAGGGTCATTAAGATTGACATTGATCAGAACCAGGAACTAGCCAACCGTTACCAGATCCGTAGCGTACCCACGTTGATGATATTCAAGAACGGTGAAATAAAATACAAGCAACCCGGGGTACATACCAAGCAGCAACTGATGAGCGTGTTGAGCCAAATGGTATAAGGAGGTGGCTAACCGGGAACAAATCGACATTTTATTTCAGGGCAGCAGGCCTATCCTGCTTGAGCCCGGTGGTGCCTTTAGGCACCTAACAGGGTAGAAACAAGGACTCCAATAAACCAATACCATCCCCATGAGGCAATGTCATTAAGTTAAGGAAATAAACAATCCATGAGTCTTCGTATTTTGATTATTTTACCAATAACCAGGCAGAACGGGATATCCGGCCCATAAAAGTTAAGCAAAAAGTATCAGGCTGCTTTCGAACCGTCAAAGGGGCTGATCATTATGCCCGTATTGCAGGCTTCATTTCCACTGCACGCAAGCATCAACTCAATGTTTTCAAAGAACTCTGTAATGCTTTCCAGGGATATACCTTCTTAACCTCGGAACAACCTACCTAAACAGTTACGATTATTTGTAGCTAATGAATCTTAGAAACCGAGTTCCTGTGACCTTTCCTGTCATTTGTCACCCGATCCCCAAGGGATCAAATGTTCATCACCCCCGGTGAAACCGGGGGCTAAAAGACAAACCGTATAACATCCCAACTCCGAAGGAGTTGAATAAATAGTTATAACAAATATCGCTCATCGAATTCAATGCCATTTTCCTTTAAAAGCCTGATATATTCTTCTCTAAAGCTTTCTGTTTTGTGGTGCTGCTGATTCATCACATATTTCACAATTCTGTCTTTTTCCTTGATTGACAGGGTAAAAGCACCGTAACCTTCCGCCCAATGGGAGAACAAGGGATAAAGGTGTTTTTCCTTGATCAACAGAGAACTGGCAAGCTTGATGTTCTTTATCAGGTCAGCCAGCGCTACCGAAGGATGCAAGTCACATACCACATGGATATGATCTTCAATTCCATTAATCCTGTAAAGCTTACAGTTGTTGTTTTTCAATATTCCCCGGATATATTTGAACAACTCCTCATTGCCTGAGTTTCGCAATACCTTCTGACTGTTTTTTGTATGAAAGGTGAGATGATAAAGTATTTGCCGGTAGGAAGCCATGGGTTAAATTGTTAGAGATGGTAATGGCCGTTTTTTATATACATAAGTTACCGAAATTTATTTAAGATTTGATAAAATGAACCAAATAAATAGTTAACCCCAGTTCCATTGGAGGCCATGAACATTCAACCCTTTCAGGGTTGGGATACTATTTGTTGGCTGGTCTTCCAGCCCCCGATTTCATCGGGGGTGATGAACATTCAATCCTTTCAGGATTTCAACCTGGGCCCTGCGTTATTATTAACTTAATGACATTGCCCCATAGGGGATCAATATCAATAGAAAAATCAACGAATCGGGATAAGTTCCCCATAGGGGATAAACAGAATGAGTTAAGTGTGAATGCCCTACGGGCAAACGACTTTGTCATTCATTCTTTTCTATTGATATTTATTCCCTACGGGAAATGCTCTTAATGATTTTTTCAACAGACCCTATTTATACACCGGGTAACTGACAGTTTCACTGCACATCCTTATTTCCCGGTTCTCTTAGCCCAAAAGTATACTTTCCTTATTCAAATTTAAATCAATGAGCCCTGATTAGCGATTGTATTTTTTAGTGATTTCCTTTAAA
>JACMKG010000170.1 GCA_014380255.1 Prolixibacteraceae bacterium
CCCCTTCGGGGAAGGGTTGGGATGGGGCTATTAAATCTCCGCTTCCTTGAGTCTTTCCGCGTTTTCTTCGACCTGCAACTTGTCAATGATTTCATCCAGATCACCCCCTACAACAGCCTGAAGGTTGTAGATGGTAAGGTTGATGCGGTGATCCGTGATTCGACCCTGTGGCCAGTTGTAGGTACGAATTTTGGCAGAACGGTCGCCTGTTGAAACCATTGTCTTGCGTTTTGAAGCAATGGCATCCAGGTATTTCTGGTGCTCCTGGTTATAGATACGGGTACGTAGTTCGATCATCGCCTTTGCAAGGTTCTTGATCTGGGATTTCTGGTCCTGGCAAGTCACCACGATTCCTGTGGGGATATGGGTCAGACGAATGGCTGAATAAGTAGTATTCACCGACTGTCCGCCCGGGCCTGAAGAACAATAGGTATCCTTGCGGATATCACTGTCCCTTAAATCAATGTCGAATTCCTCGGCTTCAGGAAGCACTGCAACCGTTGCTGCCGAAGTATGCACCCTTCCCTGGGTTTCGGTCTGGGGAACACGCTGTACGCGGTGAACGCCTGATTCATATTTCATGATTCCATAAACGCCTTCTCCGGTAATGGTAGCCACGATTTCCTTATACCCACCCGAAGTACCTTCACTGGTATTGGTTACTTCCAGTCTCCAGCCTCTTCGCTCACAGAATTTAGTATACATACGGAATAAATCGCCTGCGAAGATACTGGCCTCATCACCCCCGGTACCGGCACGTATTTCCAGGATCGCGTTTTTACCGTCCTCCGGATCAGCCGGTATGAGCAAAAGCTTTATATTCTGTTCCTTTTCCTCGATGACGGCTTCTGAAGCTTCGATTTCTTCACGGGCCATTTCACGCAAATCCTCGTCCGTTTCTTCGGCCAGCATTTGTTTGCCTGATTCAATGTTCTCGATGGTTGCTTTGAATTCCTTGAAGGCTGCAACCAATGATTCAAGCCTTTTATATTCCTGATTTAATTTAACGTAGCGTTTCATATCGCTCATCACCGAAGGGTCAGTGATCTGCGATCCAACTTCTTCGAAGCGATACCTGATCGAATCGAATTTTTCCATTAATGAGTAGTCTGCCATATATATAATAAGATGATAGATTTTAAATAAAAGATATTAGACCAATGCCTGGGTATTCCTGGGGGCGTAGCTAATATTCGAATTCGCCAAAGCGGGATTTGATGGTAAGTTTTTTGCCTTCAAAGGCTTCTACCCGGCCAACGATGCGGGCTTCTATGTTATATTTTTCAGCCGTAGCCATTACCTGTTCTGCATACTGCGGAGCAATGTAAATCTCAAAACGATGTCCCATATTGAAAACCTTGTACATTTCCTGCCAATTTGTTCCCGATTCTTCCTGAATCATCTTAAACAACGGCGGAACATCAAATAGGTTGTCTTTTATCACATGAACATTGTCAACAAAATGCAGCACCTTGGTCTGTGCTCCACCCGAGCAATGAATCATACCATGAATGTGATCCCGCAATACCTGCAGCAGATCTTTCACTACCGGGGCATAGGTACGCGTTGGCGAGAGAACCAGCTTGCCGGCATCGATACCTGCTTCAGCAATAGCATCAGTGAGTTTTTTGGTACCCGAATAAATTAAATCAGCCGGTACTTCGGGATCGAAGCTTTCAGGATATTTCTGGGCCAGATAATTGGCAAATACATCATGGCGTGCTGAAGTCAGCCCGTTGCTACCCATCCCGCCGTTGTACTCTTTTTCGTACGTAGCCTGGCCGAATGAGGCCAACCCGATAATCACATCCCCGGGTTGGATATTATCCGCGGATATTACATCCTTGCGTTTCATGCGGCAGGTAACCGTTGAATCAACGATAATGGTACGAACCACATCGCCCACATCCGCAGTTTCGCCTCCTGTGGGGTAAATATTGA
Source organism: Prolixibacteraceae bacterium (assembly GCA_014380255.1). Next base: position 1,942 of record JACMKG010000170.1, read on the forward strand.
TCCCCATTTCGCGCAATTCTGCGCAAAGTTCTTCGGTACCGTTGATTATGGCTGCAATTACCTCTCCCGGAATCTTGTTTTTGTTACGGCCTATGGTTGATGAAAGCAGAATATTGTCGGTAGCACCCACGCAAAGCAGGTCGTCCAGGTTCATGATAATGGCATCCTGGGCAATTCCTTTCCAAACCGACAGATCACCCGTTTCCTTCCAGTACAGGTATGCCAACGAGGATTTGGTACCGGCACCGTCAGCATGCATAATATTGCACCATTCAGGATCGCCACCCAGCATATCGGGAATGATCTTGCAAAAAGCTTTTGGATACAATCCCTTATCAATATTTTGAATGGCCTGATGAACGTCCTCTTTGGAAGCCGACACCCCTCGTGCCATATATCTGTTATCTGCTGACATGACAATTTGAATTATCAGTTTTTATTTAAAACGCCGCAAAGTTAATATTTTTAAAGGAATAATCAGGACCTCCCTGTGTTAACCTAATCGGGGATATACAACCCGGGACTTGGCTGAGATTACATCACCCTTTGTAAAATATACAATTCAAAGGTGTAAAATTATTTTATACCCACTTTCAAAAATCTCCAAAATCAACCGACAGTGATTTTAGTTAAATCAAAACTTATAACCTATGATAATCAGATAATTAATATCATTCAACCTTTGGAATTGGCTCATATTTTCTGTAAATTTATATATACCGAATAAGAAAGCACAACTATTTATTCACTAAAATTACAGTAGCTATGAAAAATTTTTACATGTTGTTATTGGTATTTTTTACAATGGCAGGTTTTACAATGGCTCAAACCATCGAGAACTTTGAAACCCTAAAGTTGAATGTTATGCTTGGGGAACCTGCAAATGACTTAAGTAAAATGACCGTAGTCCTTAATCCTGACTCATCGGCAGTAGATTCAAGCAAGTATGTTGTAGAATTTGTACGAGATAAAGATGGGGTAGTACATACTGGATTCTATGCAACGTTGGACAGTGCAGTGGATTTAACTGTCAACAAATACGTTCATGTGAAAGTCTGGAAAGAACGTATCAGCAAAGTTACCTTTAAATTTGAAGGTACAACATCTCTCGAAGTTGAGTCTATGAGTCCACAGACTAAAACGAAGGAATGGGAAGAATTGGTATTTCATTTTCCGACCTTAACCGGCTCCTATTCAAAGATCGTATTCTCTCCTGACCGTGTTGCCCTTGGCACACTTACTGAAGATGACACCATTTACTTTGATGATTTCTATGTCAACAATGATCCTGCTGTGGGCAGCGACCCGGTAAAGGTCCTTGAAAACTTTGAATTTATTGATTTAAATGTCATGGTTAAGGATGCCCAGGATTTAAGCAGCATGGAAGTTGTAAAAAATCCCGATCCTTCAGCAATGAACCCAAGCGATTATGTGGTTAAATTTGTACGCGACAAAGACGGGCACCCCTGGGATGGTTTCTATTCAAAATTGCCTATGGAAATTGATGTAACCCAAAACAAGTATGTCCATGTCAAGGTATGGAAACCACGTATCAGCGTATTGAAATTCAAGATTGAAGGCGGAACTGCCGGTAATCTCGAGATTCCTAGCATGAGTCCTCAGACCAAGACCGGTGAGTGGGAAGATATTGTATTTAACTTTACTGAAAAGACTGGTAAATATCCTATTATTACCTTCATGCCTGATTTTGAAGATCCAGTCACTTTAACGGAGAATGATACTATTTATTTCGATGACATTGTGCTTAACAATGATCCAACTCCTATGGTAGCTGTACAGCAGGTAATCAGTGTGGATATGACCAATTCAGGAATTACCGCAGGTGCCAAGGTATGGATTGCCGGCGCTCTGGGCGGAGTACATGGCACATGGGCTGTCCCGGGAACTGTTCCTGAAAATGAAATGAAGGACGAGGACGGTGATAAAATTTATACAATTACCTTGAATTTAGCTGATGGAAGTTATCCGTTTAAATTTGCCTGGGGTAATGCCTGGGAACATGGCGATCCTATCGGAGAGAGAACTTTCACATTTACCCGGGACACAAAGGTAAATTATGTATGGAATGTTGCAGAATATACTCCGGTTAACGGATTGATCAATGCATTAATTAAACTTTTCCCAAATCCGGTTACAACCAAACTTACGATTCAAACTCCAGACATGAAGGGATTTGTTATCACTGACTTAGTGGGCAGGATTATGAGGAACATTAAATTACAGGCTCTCAACAGCACCCAAATTGATTTGGACGACTTTAAATCAGGGATGTATATTATTAAGGTGGAAACAAGTAATGGCACTTATACTTCCAAATTCCTGAAGAAGTAAATGAATAATTGATAAAGAATACAGGAATTTATATCAGACATTTACTAGTGTCTTTTAAAAACAAGGGGTAGTACATTGAAGCATTACCCCTTGTTCTTATTAAACCTTTAACGGCAACTTGCCACTATTGAATAAATTTCCAATTGAATCATTCAAAAATACACTATAAAAAACCTTTGGAAATCACTAATTGGATTCATGCCGACATGCGTATCTAAATCAGCTCACCTGATAGGCCATACTCTACCTCTTATACTCAAAATGTAGCAAAGTAGGCCTTCCATTCTGGCCTTCATTGGTGATGAACAGGTCACCTTCAGGTAAAAAAGTTATACCCTCCGCTTTATTGAACAATTCAGGATCGAGCTGTTCGATATGCTCAATCCTTCCGTTTCTGTTAAAGATAAACAGCAGATGGTCTGTAGCAGAAAGCAGAAAGAGTTTTTTAGTTTTAGGATGAATGCCGATATCCGAAGTCATGAATTTAATGACTGGTTCCGTTATTTTACCCTTCTTCCTGCTTTTGTTTGGAAGATTTACCTTTTGCTCTGCAGCAAATGCTTTGATATGTTGAAGATTAAAGTCAAATACCGGCTCTTCACTCATGGTTTTGGTTGCCAAATCGAAACTGTAAATAACACGCCTGTCTTTATATTCCGGCCCTTTATCGATTTTTCCTTTGCTGCCAATCAATAGTCTGTTGTTATCCCGATCGTAACATAGCCCCTCGTTATTATTGGCAGGTATTCCGGTGACATATGAATTCATCCGGATGCTATCCGATTCATAGTTTATGATTTCAAACAAGGTGCCATCACTTCTTAGTACGTAAAAGGTTTTATCAACGCGCGTAATGCCTTCATAATCGCCATTGATATGAAAGGCATACTGCTTAAGGATTTCATTTTGCTTCCAGTCATAAAAAAAGAGGATTCCCTTTTCATCCTGGATACAGGCTAACAAATTAGAATCGACATAGGTAATGCCCGAAATTTCATGCAATATATCAGGCAGGATAAACGCAACATTCGAAGTAGTTAAATCATATCCTATTACCTTTTCATTGTTTTTATAAGCCTCTTTACAGGCAAATAGGCTCAAAACACAAATGATTGCAACAAATGAATTAAGTCTGATCATAGCTTAAAAATTGGCAGCATCTACGAACAACCATTCCAATGAAAGGTTATCTTCAAATAAGATTCGTAAACGAATAAGCATTACTCATGAAAATCATTGGACAACACCCTGAATTCAGTTCGACGATTGAGTCCTTTGGCTATTTCCTGCTGTTCCGGCGTAAGCTTCATGATTAATTCTTCGGTCAGCTCATCGTTGCGTTTCAGGAAATCATATTGCCTCGCAATTTCCCTGGTTATACGTTTAGGCCATGTTTCACCATATCCTTTAGCAACCAGTCGAGCTGCGTTAATACCTTTTGAAATCATGTAATCCACTACAGACTGCGCTCTTTTCTGTGAAAGTTCAGAGTTAAAATCATTACTTCCCACGTGATCGGTATGAGCCATCAATTCAATAATAATTGTTGGGTTGAGTGTTAATAGATGAACAACAGAGTCGAGTGCCACTTTCGATTCTTCGGTAATCTCATAGCTACCAAAGGCATAGTTAATGTTGTTCACCTTGATAGGTTCGTCAGTAGGTGCCAGTTTAAACTGAAACCTGAATTCCTTGCTATCTTCCAGACCTATTGTAGAAGCGAGAGCTTTGTCATTCAGAAATCCATCCTTAAATGCAGCGATTACATATTCTGTTTCAGGCTTCAGTTTTAACTGAAATCGCCCTCCGTCAGCTCTCATCTTAAGATTGGTGCCATCCGTACCGATGATGCGAATCAATGCCCCATCAATCTTCTGTGCAGTTTCCCTGTTTTCTATTTCACCTGTCACATTAAATACTTTTGGTGGCAGGTAGAACGAATAGATATCATC
>JACMKG010000171.1 GCA_014380255.1 Prolixibacteraceae bacterium
AGAGGATTGGAACGCCTGGCATTTATGATAGAAGGAATACAATTAGAAAAAGATGTGGGTACACGGTAGCCGACCAGGCAGGCGGGCGCTACGCGGTTTTACAGCTGCGTAGCAGCCATGGTATGGTAGTAAGAAACAGTTGATTCCTATGTGGATTAAAAGCCGCGTAGCGGTGACAGTAACCCGCGATAAGGAAGAGTAATTCCTCATACAATACCTTTTGCATTTTTCAATCAAGCTTATTTCCAGATTCTCATCACTTAATGACAATGCCCTAAAGGGAAAATGCTCTTAATGATTTTTTCAACAGACCCTATTTATACACCGGATAACTGAGAATTACACTGCACATCCTTGTTTCCCGGTTCTCTTAGCCCGAAAAGTATACTTTCCTTATTCAAATTTAAATCAATGAGCCCTGATTAGCGATTGTATTTTTTAGTGATTTCCTTTAAAAACCTCAGGTGATTGGAGCGAACCTGGGCCCATGTGAAGCGCCAGGTCCAGTTGCCTGATGCTGTTCCGGGAGTATTCATCCTGGCCACGGTATCCAATCCCAGCACATCCTGCATGGGAATGATGGTCATCCTGGCAGCCGACCCCCAGATGTATTCAATCATCTGGCGCACCAGTTCCTTGCCGTTTCCTCCCAAGTACCGGCGAAGTGATTTACGCTCTTTCTTTTCAATGGAATGAAACCAACCCAGGGTCGTATCATTGTCATGCGTGCCTGTATAGGCCACAAAATTGGACTCATAGTTATGGGGCAAGCTCTCATTCTTCTCATCCGAACTGAAGGCAAACTGCAGGATCTTCATTCCCGGAAGCCCAAAATCATCCCGTAGCTTTTCCACCTCAGGGGTAATCACTCCAAGATCCTCGGCAATGATATTCAGCTTTCCTGACTGCTGCTTCAGCCTGATAAACAATTCATGCCCTTTAGCAGGAAGCCACTCTCCCACCATGGCCGTTTCTTCGGCAGCATCGACAGCCCAGTAGGATTCCAGCCCTCGGAAATGATCGACCCTCACCTGATCAAACATATGTAGGTTAAAATGAATACGAGCAAGCCACCAGTCGAAATTACGCTCTTCAATACGCTTCCAGTCAAACACAGGGTTTCCCCAAAGCTGGCCTGTTTCGCTGAAATAATCAGGGGGAACGCCACCCACCAGGATGGGTTTTGCCTCTTCATCCAGCTGAAAAATATCCTGATTGGCCCATACATCCACACTGTCGAAAGATACATAAAGGGGTATATCGCCCACTATTTGTACGCCCTTTGAATTGGCATAGTTTTTCAACTTGAACCACTGCCTGAAAAATATAAACTGCAGAAAACTGTGAAAATCAATGTCAACCTGCAATTCCTTGTAAGCCTCCCCGATAGCCTGATGATCACGCCTGATCAGCTCCGGGGCCCAGGTATTCCAAACCGTGTCATCGTTGCTGGTCTTCAAGGAACGAAACAGGGCATAATCATTAACCCACCACGAATGACTTCTCATGAAGTTATCATACTCTTCCTTGTAGCGGGAGAAGTTCTTCTGGAAATTATCAAATGCTTCCCTGAACAGGATCATTTTCCATTCCTCTACCCTGTCGAATTCGACCATGCGGGCTTTAAAGGGAGGTTCCGTTTCTGTCTTTTTTGAAACCAGGCGATCCTCAACCAGTAGCTGAATATCGATGAACAGGGGGTTGCCGGCAAAAGCAGAATAACACTGGTAAGGAGAATTGCCGTAGCCTACCGGTCCCAGGGGTAGTATCTGCCATATCTTTTGCCTGGTCTTAGCTAAAAAATCGACAAACTGGTAGGCATTCTTGCCCATGCTTCCAATACCCTCATCCCCGGGAAGCGAACTGAGGTGCAACAATATTCCGCTACTTCTTTCCATATCTATTGAAATAAACTCCTGTAAACTTTTAAATAATCTGCTGTTTGTCTAACAATTCGTTGCACGGCCAGCCCGTGCTTCAGGCCGGGCACAAATGCTTTGGGATCGCTGCCTGAGGTGAAAATATAATGGGCATGAATCATCGAGCGCAGCCATCCCGGGGGAACATGCCCGGAAGGAAAGCTGCTGACCGGTTTGTAATTGCTGCCTACCACCTGTCTGGTCCACTGCCCGGTTTCTTCCAGGTAATATTCAAAGTAATCAACCGAATGGGATGAGTAGCGCAGCATTCCCTTTTCGGCATAAATTTCCAGTGCAACCAAATCGCCTGTACCAGAGCTGATACGACTTGCAGATAAGGTGCCGGCAGCATAGGTCTGGGGATCAAACAAGGATAGGGAACTGAACAGGTCTGAATCTACAGGCACATCTTCAAAACGGCCAGCCTGCACGGCACTTGCTATTTGCAGGTTTTCACCCAAAAAGGCCATTAATAGGCTTATTCCATGCGACCCGAGATCGGCCATTGCACCACCGTCAGGCGCAGGAGTCAGTCGGGTGACACGCTTGTCACGGTATGATTTCTGCAGATAATCGCCATGGTAATATTTCAGATCAAAATGAATGGGCTTGCCTAGTTTGCCGGAATGCCAGAAGGCCAATGCCTCACGCACCGAAGCTGTTTGCAGGTACTGGAATCCAACTTGCACCTGTTTGTCGGTTTGAGCCACCAAACGAGCCATCTGAGCCTCTTCCTCCTGATTGGAGCATACAGGCTTCTCCAGATAAATACGCTTGACAGAAGGCATCTCAAGGGCCATTTTGAAATGCTCAAAGTGTACATTGTTCGGCCCCAGAATCAAGACCGTATTAATGGCTGAATCGGCTTTAAATTCCTCCAACGAAAGCGACTTTTTAAAGCCATACTTGGCAGCAAAGGCATCACGGCTTTCCTTTCGGGCAGAGCAAACAGCCTCCATCTGAATTTCGGGCACCTCTTCATAGAAATACCTGATAGAATTAAGCGCATACGCATGGGCACGTGCAATTCCTCCGGCACCCAAAAAACCAATGATCATTTTTTCTGAAACCATAACAGTATTTACTATTTGACGATTTACAATTTACTAGTTGACTACTAGCTCCAGTTGATAGTTGCCGGTAGCGATTTTTAAACTCCTTTTAGCTATTAAGGTACTTTAACTTATCAGTAATTTGATTATTAAAGTTGCACAGAGCGTTGATAATCAATAATTGAACTCTGTGAGACTCTGTGTCAATCTCTGAGAGACTCCGTGTTACCAAATTGAATATCACTAGCATAAAATACATAAATAGTGACATTCATTCTAGCTATTCCATATTTCCCATGCTTTTAAAGCCTGCAAATGCAACATCTCAAGGCCATTTTTGATTTGGGCCCCCTGTTCCTTTGCTTTCTTCAAAAATAAGGTTTCTTCGGGATTATATATCAAATCATAACAAACATGATCAGCAGTAAGATACTGATAAGGAATATCCGGGCATTGATCCACATTGGGGAACGTGCCCACAGGGGTAGCCTGAATAACCACCAGGGTTTCCTTCAGCAATTGTTCATTGATATCGGCATACCTGATTTCCTTTTCCAGGATCTGGTCATTTCTGGTAACCGACACATAATCAATCTGTAATTTATTCAGAATATGCATAATCGCTTTGGAGGCTCCCCCTTTCCCAAGTATGATCGCCTTTTTATGTTTGGCCTCCAGCATCGGGCGAAGCGAGTGTTCAAATCCATAGATGTCGGTATTGAATCCTTTGAGCAACCGTTGGCCATCCTGTCGTGTTATCTTAACCGTATTTACAGCCCCGATCTGGGCAGCTTCAGGATCTATTTCATCCATGAACCGCATGATCTGCTGCTTGTAGGGGATGGTACAGTTTAAGCCACAGATATTCTTACCCTGCTCAAAGATACCCGGAAACTCGTCAATGTTGTCCAGCTCGAAATTCACATATTCATGATCAGCCAGATTCTCCTGATGGAATTTTTCCATAAAGAAGTTCCTTGAAAAAGAATATCCCAACCGGTGACCTATCAGTCCAAATGTTTTCATACAAAACTGTTAAAAGTTTGAAGTTTGAAGTTCGGAGTATAAAGTTAAAAGTAAAAAGGCAAAAGTTAAAAGTAAAAAGTTCCAAGTAGAATCGTTGTACCATCCAAGCATCTTGCTTTTCTCGCCCCATCGCCCCATCGTACCCTCGTCTCCTCTCCCATGCTCCTAACAGCAAATTCGTGTAATTAGTTTTTAATTCGTGTAATTGACACTATTAGATTTCGCTCAATTCCAGCCACCGCATTTCTTTTTCTTCCAAAAGATTGGTGATCTGGCTAAAACGGTTAGATTTCTCCAGTAGCTGATTGTTATCCAGAGTACCTGAGTTAAGCTCATCGCCGATCTGTGCTTTCTCGCTTTCAAGGGCTTCGATGTCTTTTTCCAGTTGCTCCAGTTCCTTTTTCTCATTGAAAGTAAGCTTCCGCTCCTTCACTTTGGCAGGCTTTACGGGCTCTTTAGAGGCAGTGATTTTTAACTTTTTCTTCGCTTCCTCTTCCTCATCCAGTTGCTTGTTGCGCCAGATGGTATAGCTTCCCGGAAAGTCCTTGATGGTTCCATCTCCGTTAAACACAAACAGGTGATCAACGATTTTATCCATGAAATAGCGGTCGTGCGATACGATGATCACGCAGCCCTGAAATACGCGCAGGTATTCTTCCAAAACGGCCAGGGTCATAATATCGAGGTCGTTGGTAGGCTCATCCAGAATCAGGAAGTTGGGATTGGTCATCAGGATGGTGCACAGGTAAAGGCGCCGCTTCTCCCCTCCCGAGAGTTTATCAACAAAGTTGTATTGCGTATCG
>JACMKG010000172.1 GCA_014380255.1 Prolixibacteraceae bacterium
CCGATGGCGCATATTTTACGCGACAGGGCGGGCTCTTCGGCATCCAGCCACACGCCTGTGGCCCCTTCCTTGAGCGAGCCATGCAGCCCGTATTCGGCAATGGTCTGGATGATGGCCTGCTCCATTTTAAAGATGAACTCCTTGACTCCCAGGCGGTACTTTTCAAGGTCGATAATCGGGTAGCCAACCAGCTGACCCGGCCCGTGATAGGTGATATCGCCTCCGCGGTTGATCTTGTAGTAGTCGGCGTCTATTTTACGCAGAAAGTCACCGTTTACCAACAGGTTGTGCTCATCGCCGCTTTTGCCAAGGGTGTATACGTGTGGGTGCTCAACCAAAAGGAAACGGTTCAGCTCGCTGCTGTTTTTGGTGGCAAGTTTATCGTCCACCACCTGCCGGTGAATGGTTTCCTGGTAATCCCAGCACTGCTTGTAGTCTTTCAGACCAAGGTCTTCGTAGGTAAATTGGGCCATACCAATAGTTGCTTTCGAATTATTTAAAGTATTTTGCTAGATCGTATTGTCACTTGCCAATTCAATCATTCGGGCTATGAATTCTTTGGCTTTATGGAATAAGTTCATGGCGATTTCTTCATCATACAGAATAAAATCTTCATAATCTCCTGTTTGCCTTCTGTCATAGAGATCAGAAAAGAACCGTCCGTCTTCTTTTGGAACCAACCCAGTATGAACAAAATGTAGTCCAAACATTTGTCTTATGCCTTTGTGAGAATTGGTCTCAATAGACTTTTTAAGCAATAACCCGCTGACAGCATAATAACACGCATAATAAATCCGGTTTACTGAAGCATTCCAATATCCGTTTTCAATCATCGTTTCAGCCTCGTGGATTGTTTCAAGAGAACGACTGAGCCGGTATTTTATCAAGTCATCGCTATCGCCTATCATAAGAGAACTCCATCTTTCTTTACATTCTTGTAAAAAGGTGTTATTGCATGACGCGTTTCCCAGTCTTTGCGACTAAAAACAAGTGGGCTTATCACCTTCCCGGTCTCAAACTCTAAATCATACAACGGATATTTAAGCTTCTGTTCGTCAGAATAAGATATGTTGTCCTTGTCTACCAGGATCAGAATATCAATATCGGATTGCTTGTTATTTTGACCTCTGGCTTGAGAACCGTACAAAATAACGGTAGCAGACGGGTCTGTCAGGCTAACCAGCTTTTTGATCTGTTGTAATATATCTTTTTTCTTAACCATGGTCAAATATAAGTAAATAAGTCAGGTTTCCGAGCTCTCTCATCCACCTTTTACGTGTACTTCAACCCCTTGGAATAAATGCACAGGATGTTGCTTTCAACGCAAGTAAAACCTTTTTACAGGCCGATTGTTCGGAAAGGTTTAAAGGGTAACGGTATTTTACAAATCATACCTTCCCATATTTGCCTTCCAGAATCCCGGTTACAGACAAATCCTCATCCAGATCTGGCCAGTGTAATCCTGTTCCTGCACAATTAATTTCAATGTTACTGACCTGTGATGGGCTGGCATTTCTCAGCTTTTCGTTGAGGGTCACAGGGAAACGGACTTCTTTTTTATCAGAAA
>JACMKG010000173.1 GCA_014380255.1 Prolixibacteraceae bacterium
TTGATGCACAAAAAGAACTTAACGTGCTGTTGCATCAGAATCCGCAATCAGGAGTCTGGATCTCAGCAAACGAATAATATAAAAAGCTCCGGAAGGGGCTTTTTTGTTTTAGATCCATGGCACCATAAAAACCGTCAGACTGAAAAATTGAAGGACTGAGGGACTTAAGGATTGACCGCTGCAGATTGTTTACTGACCATTGAATACTGATTACTTTCTCGCACCTTTGCCTGCCCATTGTTTCCCATAAATCAAAAAAAAGCCATTCCGGAGATTATGGAATGGCCCTAACTGTGAAAAAAAGTCAACAACATCTTTTTTCTGTACGTATTAATTGATTCGATCAATGGTGTTCATGGCTTTGAAACAACATTGTTATTAGTTAAACAAAATATATGCCAAAAGCCTATTTAAAAGATGGTTGTTATGTAAATTTTCTAAATTTTATATTCTACTGATCGTTTTTACCAGTAAGTCAACCACATAGTTTACATTCTGATTAAACACTTTCAGCACATCGCCCCAGGTTACGGGAGCTTCATCTGTTTTCCAGCAGTCGTAATCAGTACTCATGGCAATGGCGGCATAGGGCACTTCCAGTTCATTGGCCAGAATAGCCTCGGGAGCTGTTGACATGTTGATCACATCGGCTCCCCATAAACGAAACATGTTGGATTCAGCCCTGGTGGAAAAGCGAGGCCCTTCAATGGTTATCACAGTTCCGTTTTCAAGAATATTCAGGTTCATCTCACGAGCCGCCTGAATGATCTTTTCCCGAAGGAAGCTGTCGAATGGGTCAGCCATCGGGGTATGCTTCATATTCTTAGGCTCAAAGGATTCAAAAAATGAAACATGCCTTCTGCGGGTAAAATCAATAAACTGGTCAAGAACCACAAAATCGCCTCTCCCGATTTCCTGACGCAGGCTTCCGCAGGCCGTGGTCGCGAGAATGTGAGTACATCCCAGTTCTTTGATAGCCCAGATATTGGCTCGGTTGTTTACCTGCGAGGGTGGAATGGTATGCTGACGGCCATGGCGGGAAAGAAGCACCACGGGATGCCCGTTGATAGTACCACATTTAAAATCAGAGCTGGGAGGCCCGTAAGGAGTCTCCACCTTCAGGTCGGTTGCATCTTTTAAGATGGCAGGGTTCTCAAGTCCTGAGCCTCCGATAATTGCAATTTTAGACATCTTTAAACCGGTTATAGAGTTTGATAAGTAATTCGGTTGTTTCCCTCAGGTCGTTGCCAAAGGCCAGTATGCCTTCCTTATGGCCGCCCATTACCAGCACCTGCTCCTGATTGTCAACCATTTCAGCGACCAGCCTTCCAACGGCTTCAGCCATCTCAGGGGTTCCATATTCGATACGGGCCGAGGTGGCCGGGTAATTGTATAACAGCTTTTCCCAAAGCCACAGGCAATGAACATGCACCACCGCATTGGCCGAGGGCAAGGCTTTGTAAAGGGCTGCATGAGTCAGACTTTCCGAGGAAGCCTTGGTGAGGCCTTTACAGGTTAAATTGTTTTTACTGATATTATAAGAAGTTACCAAGGCATAATCTGAAGGTTGCAATTGCCTCTTACCACCTGTTCCACTGCCACTTATATAAAACGAATCACTCCCCGGACTTTTAGCCGAAAGGTTGCCATAACCAATTCCATCGGGGTAAATTCCAATTAAACCAACATTGTATAGTTTGGTGCGGGATGCTTCAAGTTGCCCATACGTATCTGCAGGCAGATGAATTTCTTCATTTTCCCACAGGCAGTTAAACTTGATACTCCCTTCAGACATGGACTGTTCTTTTTTCAGGAAAAAGGTTTAGAATATCTTCACGTGTTGCCTTGCAAATGCCCCTTTCAGTAATCAGGCCAGTTACCAGGCGCGCCGGTGTAACATCAAATCCGTAATTGGCTACTGCACTGTTCTCCGGAGTGATTCTCACCTGCCGTATCACATTGTCAGAAACGCCTTCCATAATCGAAACCTCGCTCCCGTCACGCTGTTCAATCGGGATTTCACTGATACCATCGCTCAGGTTCCAGTCGATGGTCGAAGAAGGAAGAGCCACATAAAAGGGGATTCCATTATCAGCTGCAGCCAAGGCTTTAAGATAAGTGCCTATTTTATTGGCCACATCGCCTTTAAGAGTGGTGCGGTCGCTTCCGGTAATTACCAGATCAACCATCTGATGTTGCATCAAATGTCCTCCCGCATTATCAGGAATAATGGTATGCGGAATTCCTGCTTCACCCAATTCCCAGGCTGTAAGGCGGGCTCCCTGGTTGCGCGGACGGGTCTCATCCACCCACACATGAACGGCAATCCCGGCCTGGTGAGCCAGGTAAATGGGCGCGGTGGCGGTTCCCAGTTCCACAGCAGCAAGCCGTCCGGCATTGCAGTGCGTAAGTATCTGAACAGGCTTTCCTCCCGTGCTGTCGCTGATATCTTTGATTAAATCAAAGCCTGCCTTTCCTATTTTATGGCTAAAGTCAATTTCTCGCTGCCTAAGGTCTTCCGCGTTTTCAAAAAGAAGCCGGATGTTTTCAGTATCCGGGAGTTCATCTGAAATAACGGATAGCGCTTCATCAACGGCAAAAGCCAGGTTAACGGCCGTGGGCCTGGAAGATTTTAAATGGTTGGCAGCGTAAAGCATTTTGTTTCTGAAATTATTACCCAGATCAACCCTTGCTGCCAGGTACATCCCGTAAGCAGCCATAACGCCAATAAGGGGAGCTCCGCGAACAACCATTTCAGTGATGGCATTACGGGCTTCTTCGAGCGTGCCAATGGCTACGGTCACATTTTCAAAAGGAAGTAAACGTTGATCAATGGTCTCAACAACATCATTTTTTTTGTTAAACCATATCGATTGTGGATTCTTCATAACGCGAATTCTTATTTGACCTTCAAATATGCCTTTTTATTTCCATTATTTTTAAGACTTTTGTTACCTGAATGATTCTATCCATGAAAAATTTACAAGGTATCCAAAATATCATATTTGACCTGGGCGGTGTTTTACTGAACATCAACCCCGGAAAAACCATTGAAGCATTCGGCCAACTGGGCATGGAACAGCTTATTGGCGACAAAGGTTTAACCTATGATCACGAAATCTTCTACCTGATGGAACAGGGAAAGGTTACACCCGATGAGTTCAGAAATGGGGTACGTAAACTTTTACCCATCGCCGTTACCGATGAACAAATTAATACGGCGTGGACAGCCATGATCATCGACTTCCCTGCAATCAGGGTTAAGCTGCTACAAAATCTGGCCCAAAAGTTCAAAATTTACCTTTTCAGCAATACCAATGCCATTCATGTGGAGAAATATTTTGACATTTTCAGGCAGCAGCATGGTTTTGAAGTAGCCACCCTTTTCAAACAGGTCTTTCATTCAAATGAGGTAGGCTACCGCAAACCATCGGCTGAATCTTTTCAGGAGATCATCCGTCTTTCGGGTGTACGCCCCGAAGAAACCCTTTTTATCGATGATTCAAGTCACAACGTTGAAGGAGCGATTGCCTGCGGGCTGAAAGGCTACTGGCTGGAACCGGGACAAACGGTGGAAGAACTGTTCAAGGATTATATTCATTCAAGGCAAAAGTAAAAAGGCAAAAGTTGGAGGATTGAAGGATTAAATAGTTCCAAGTATCAAGTTCCAAA
>JACMKG010000174.1 GCA_014380255.1 Prolixibacteraceae bacterium
CACCTCGGCCCTAATTCAAAAAATGATTATATTCGGAGAAACTTAATCTAACCCTATTATGGAAAGAAGAAACTTCTTAAAAAGTACAGCCGCTATGGCTGCCGTAACAGTTACAGGGAGTTCGATGGCTGCCGGTAATCAACCAGTGGACGAAAAGGAATTCTACGAATGGAGAGCCTATCAACTAACAGGAGGCGGTGAAAAAAACACCTTGAAATCTTATTTGACAACTGCATTGATGCCCATGTTTAAGAAGATGAACATTAAGCTAGGGGTATTCGAAGAGCTTGATAATGAAGAACCACCTAAAGTGTACACCCTTTTTGTATATCCATCATCCCAGGCTTATTTTCAACTACAAAAAGAACTATCAACAGATAAAGACTACCAGGCTGCTGCCAAATATTATTTTGAACTGCCAGCATCGAAACCTGTATTTGAACGATATGAGACTTATTTAATGGAAGCATTTGATGCCATTCCTAAATTAAAATTACCGGAGAGAAACAGAGGATTGCTCGAACTGCGAACCTATGAGAGTTACAATGAAGATGCTGCCCGACGTAAAGTGGCCATGTTCAACGATGAAGAATTGCCTTTGTTTGAACAAGTGGGGCTACATCCAGTGTTTTTTGGCAAGATTATGGCTGGTAAATATATGCCTGCATTGATGTATATGCTTTGGTTTACCGACATGAACGAACGCACTGAAAACTGGCAGAAATTTGTTACCAGCCCTGAATGGAAAACCATGTCAGGCAAAGCAATCTATGCCGATACGGTTAGCAAAGTACGCAAGAAATTCCTGGTACCAACAGACTATTCTCAAATTTAAAAGATCAGTACCTACCGATTATAAGCTGACAGCCATCATCTATGTGATGGCTGTTTCATTTTAAATAGGTGACAGGTCTCCCCTATCCAGCTTGCCTGGCAGGATCAATGCTTTTTTGATGCAATATAGTCTTCAATCACTGAATCGTATTTTATCATGAGCTGTTCAACCAGTGGATTGTCCACATGAAATACATGATCGTCAATACGGTTCACGGGCAATACTTTGGGAGAAGTACCGGAAATAAATGCCGCATTACAGGATGCGATCACTGTGCTTTTAACAGCTTCTTCGACGACCATACTGCCCATTTCTCGGATACATTCCAGCACTTTTTTGCGTGTAACGCCAGCCAGCACCAAGGAAGTCGGAGCAGTGTAAAAGCAATCATCCTTCACAAAGAACACATTTGACCGGCTTCCTTCTCTTATCAACCTGTTTTTATCGACAAGTAATACTTCGTACAATTTTTTATCGGCCATCAGTTGATTAGCCTTATCACGCACCGTATTTTGAACAATTTTAGCATTCGGATTCTCCCTTTCTGCATAGAGCAATCCGGTAGCCACTCCTTCCCGGTAATCCGCAGCTGAAGGGTAAGCATGAGGAATAAATGAAAAGGACCATTGACTTGATTGATTATCTCCCGAAAGGACAAATTTAACATTGCCATTCAATTGCCCATTGAGATGGGAAAGCTGCTTAATATTTAGTTCAAATTCAGGATATTCCATCTTGAAGCGAATGCCGCTCATTTGAACAGATGAAATTAAGCGATCGTAATGGTCTTCCAAAAAAAGTGCAGTTCCCTGTATCAGGCGAAACACTTCATATACTGACAGATCCTTGTTTAAATCGTAACCTTTCGATTGATCGCAATTGATTATGCCCTTGTCGGTGATTTGTAAATTATTCATTTTTTATTTGTTCTGATGATCTTGATGATCGTGATTAAAACAGTTTATCAATCAATTTTCTGTTAGTGATGTTATAAATTCATATAAAACGTTACCTTGGTAATCGAAATCTAAATAAATCTAGTATTTCTAAAATAATGGGAATGACAAATGGAATAGCAGTAAAAATAACGCTTATTTATTTTCTTACGGGCTTATTTTGGATTCTTTTTTCAGATCAACTCATCCATAGTATCTCAGGTTCATCTGAAGTACTTACAAATTTTCAATCCTTCAAGGGTGCCATTTATGTAGCTTTCACTGCCTTTTTATTATATCTCCTAATCAGCAGGGAAATTAAAAGGAAGAATGCCATTCAGGAGGATTTATTAAAGGCAAAAGAGCGGGCAGAAGAATCAGATAGGCTGAAATCAGCGTTCCTGGCCAATATGTCACACGAGATAAGAACTCCATTAAATGGGATATTGGGATTTTGCGAATTGATTTTAGACGATTCATTCGGCAATGAAGATAAAAAGATCTTTGCCAAACATATGAGTAAAAATGGCGAGGACTTTCTCAAGCTTGTAAATGACATCATGGATATTTCCAAGATTCAATCCAACCAGTTTGTCATTCATAAGAAAAAGTTTAATGTAGATCAGTTTCTTGATGGTATTTATGCTGAATACAATCAGTCAGAACTACGCATCCATCGAAAAGATATTGACTTCAAATTGGTTAAAGGTGATCAGAAAAGCGACTCCATTTTATTTTCAGATGCCTTAAAGCTGACCCATGTTTTGCAGAATTTATTAAACAATTCTTTTTTCTTTACCACCGAAGGATACGTGCAATTTGGATATAAGAAAGTAGATTCAGGATTTCAATTCTTTGTTGAAGATACCGGTAGAGGAATAGATGACAAAAATAAAGAACTGATATTCAAGCCATTTTTTAAAGGTAAAGATCCTATCATCGGCAACAAAGGATTTGGATTGGGATTGGCGATCAGCAAAGGCCTGGTACGATTACTGGGTGGTGATCTAAGATTTGATTCCACCCCAAATGTCGGTACACGTTTTTACTTTACGTTAAGTAATCAAAAGAACTCAATCGACATGACTGATATGCAAAACTGGAAGATAGATCCTATAAAGACTAGGGAAATTGACTTTAATCCTTTAGATATCAACATTAGCCAGAACTAAAAAGGAAATTTAGTTTATGGAATGAAAGGAAATTGACAACTAATCTGTAGTAAAAGACCAAGGATGTTGACAATCCTGAAACGGCTTTAAAGGAATTGGGATCATTAACCTTGGCTGCTCTATAAGTTGCAGGTAAAACGTCGATTAAAGAGACGTAAACAAGGGATGGGACGATTGTCCAACCTTAATTGGATTCAGCCTTTATTAAAGCTGAATATCCGCTTACTGGGCGGGAAGAATAAAGGATAGCCGCGCTGGAATCATCCCTTAAAAGATCGTTAATTATAAGAACTAATTTGTAATTTAGTCGATACAATTCCTAAACTTCACAACATGAGTTTTATGCGTACATCCTTAACTTTGCTAATTGGATTCCTGACACTTACCTCCATGGCACAATCACAAAAATCATTCTTCCCTGAAACTAAAAACGTAGGTAATCCAGTCCTTTCAGGAAAAACACATTACAATCCAGAAAATCAAACCTATGAAATTTCAGGAGCCGGAACCAATATGTGGCTCGATAAAGATGAATTCTTCTTTGCTGCACGCCGGGCTGACAGCGATTTCATCCTCACCTCCCGAGTTGAAATACTTACTCAAACAGGCGACCCTCATCGCAAGCTCGGACTGATGATTCGCCAGTCGATGGATGCCAACTCCGCTTATGCTGACATTGTATTGCATGCCGACGGGTTACTCTCTTTGCAATATCGTGGCAAACAGGGTGCCATTACGGAAGAAGTAAAATTCAGTGAAACTGGAGCCCAATATTTGCAACTGGAAAAAAAAGGAACTAAAATCATGGCGCGTATTGCTCAAAATGAACAGGCTTTGACGGCTGCCAAAGAAATCGAACTTGCCTTTGAAGCTCCATTCTATGTTGGATTAGCAGCCTGTTCACACAATGCTGAACTCTCGGTTGCGGGCCTGTTTTCCAATGTACGCTTTGATGTGGCCGCCTCTGAAGGTGTTGATGGATATAGAACGCCTTCTGCCAGTCGCCTTGAAATTCTGGACGTCGAAACAGGGTTAAGAAAAATTATTTACTCTACTACCGACCACATTGAAGCTCCTAACTGGTCAAGAGACGGTAAATTTCTGGTTTATAACTCAGGGGGCAAACTGTATAAATTCGACCTACAGAAAGGCAACCCTGAAGTGATTAATACAGGCATAGCTACAAACAACAATAATGATCATGGTATTTCTTTTGATGGAAAAACCATTGCATTGAGCAGTGGCACCGAGGTGGATGGAAAAAATGTTTCTATTATCTATACGGTCCCCATTGGAGGTGGAAATGCATTCAGGGTAACAGAAAAAGGCCCCTCCTACTGGCATGGCTGGTCGCCTGATGATCAGTTTCTTGTATATTGTGCAGAGCGAAACGGAGAGTACGATGTCTATCAGATACCGGCTAAAGGGGGTCAGGAAAAACAGCTAACAAAAGCTACTGGTCTGGATGATGGCCCTGAATATTCACCGGATGGGAAAAGCATTTATTTCAATTCAACCCGTACAGGCATGATGCAGATCTGGAAAATGAACCCGAATGGCAGTAATCAGCAGCAAGTTACTTTCGACAATTACCAAAACTGGTTTGCACATCCTTCACCGGATAACAAATGGCTTATATATATCACCTATCCGCCAGAGGTTCCGGCAAACAGCCATCCGCACAACCAACGTGTCATGCTTCGGATGCAAGCAGTGGGTGAAAAGGAACCCCTAGTGAAAGCCCATATTTATGGTGGACAAGGCACGTTTAATGTACCCTCCTGGAGCCCTGATAGTAAAAAAGTAGCTTTTGTCTCGTATACGTACGGAGAGCTGCAATAGATAATTATACATCCTTGTGATGCAGGTGAGCTAACTAACAGGCTCATCTCATCATAAGGTAAACCAATTGGAATCATTGCGGATAAATTTGACTTCTTCAGTCATTTATTCATTCCAAAGCCTACCTTTCTCCAAACTAGTTATCTATCTGAAAATATAAGCCCCTTACTTTTGCTGTAATATGTGTGTATGGAGGAATAAACTGTGGAAAAAATCTACAATAGAAAAGTCAGAATACATATGATTGAAATAAAATCTTAAAACGGGTAGAAATAATAATCACATCAGAAACTAAACCCGATAAAATTACATATATCTACTTATACGCCTTGATATCAAACATTAACACATTTCATAAATTTCTCGCAGAACAAAACCACAAGCTTAAGCTAGACCTTAATTTTTATAGATTTCTGTAATTTAAAACACTAAGACCCAAACTTTGTAGTTTAAATACCGTAGGATAATTAATTACATATCTTTTAAAAAATAGTAATATGAAAAAATTCACAATGATCATTCTGCTGGCAGTCTTAAGTACAACAGGCTATGCTCAGAAATTTATCAATTTAGGGTTGAAAGCCGGAATAAACACATCTAAGCTTTCAGTCGATAATGATGATTATAACCCTCAAACCATTAATAATTATTTATTTGGTGCCTTCGCCCGAATTAATCTTGGGGCAATTTATCTCCAACCTGAAGCCTACTACAATTCAAAGGGAGGTGAATATTTTAATAAAAATAACCCACCTGAAGTTAGTTCCTTTAATTTAAATACAATTGATGTTCCAGCATTGGTTGGGTTAAAACTAATTAATCAGGATCCATTGAATGTAAGGATTATGGCAGGCCCTGTTTTTTCTATTATGACAGACAAAAGCGTACGAGGAGATTTTACGAAAGACAATATTGAAAATAGTTTCTTTGCATGGCAATTTGGTGCCGGTGTTGACTTTTTATTCCTTACTCTTGATGCAAGGTTCGAGAAGTATGGTAAAGACATAGAAGACCTTCCTACAATAAATACTAAAAATGGTAATTTTGTAGTAAGTCTTGGTATAAAGTTATTCTAATTTAAAGATTAATATCTATTTGCTTTAATCAGAATAGATTTGTGTAAATCCTCCTGTGGCGTGTATTCTTACCACTGCATAGGAGGATTTTTATAGATACATACATGGAAAAGATCTTTTGATAACCGGGTAATTAGCAGAGCTTGATAATAATAGATCTGTTCGTCGCCTAACTTTTCATTTATTCCATCCTTCTACAGTTATATAATATCATAAGGGTTATTGCTTTCAGGTTGAATCTGGTAATCAAAATTGATTTTCAATGGAATATATTTCCTTTTAGGCCTTATTAATCAACATTTACACTAATTTTGTACTCTCTTATAAGGGGTTCGTTTATGCTTGATAAAATCAGAAAGATTGAGAAGGTTTTTAAGCTGTTGGATAAAGACACTGAAAAGTTTATCAGCCAGTCAGGCCTTAAATGCGTGACTAATTGCAACATCTGTTGTCTTAAGAAAGGGTTGGAGGCCAATGTGCTGGAATTCCTTCCTTTGGCTTGGTATCTGGTAACAAATAATTTGCATGAGGCAGCTTTGGACTTATTGGAAACGAATCCTGAATATTGTATAAACCTTGCCCCCAGCCAGGTTCCGGGCCAGACATCGGGTTGTTCCAATTATGCCCATCGGGGAATGATATGCAGGCTCTTCGGATTTTCTGGCATCAAGGATAAAAACTCAAGGCTGGCCGTTTATACGTGTTCCTATATGAAAAAGGAATATCCGGAGGAATTTAATGGTGCCATGGAGCGGATCAACAGCGGGATGAAGATCCCTATGGTGACGGATTACTACTACCAGATCTATTTTATCGATCCAAACATGGCCAATGATTACAATCCTATCAATGTAAGCATTTATAAGGCCATTCAAAAGGTAGCTTATTACTATGCAAACACACCACACAGAAACAAGAAGTCGAACCCATTAAATAAAACTGAGGACGAATCGGATGAGTGAATCACTGTTAAATATTCCTGATTTATCTGCTGAGTTTACTTTCCAGTCTTCCCGCAGCAGCGGACCTGGGGGACAGAATGTTAACAAGGTAAATTCCAAGGTTGAACTTCGATTCAACATACCCAACTCTTCTTTGCTCACTGATGACCAGAAGCAAATACTTTTAGCCAAGCTCTCCACAAAAATCAATGGAGAGGGCTTCTTGATCATCATTTCCCAACGCGACCGCTCCCAGCTTGTCAACAAGGAAGATGCTATCCGTAAGACTTACGAACTCATTGAGAAGGCCCTGAGACCTGTCAAGAAACGCAAGGCCACCAAGCCTTCACGCAGCTCTATAGAAAAGCGCCTGACTGAAAAGCGCATTAAGTCAAACATCAAGCAATACCGTCAAAAGTATTCAGAATAACAGCGAATGCTGTTTACAATCACACCTTATAATGATTCAGCTAGTTCCTGTAACCTCTTCCCTGGATTTGGGGGATGACCTCAAACAAATATATTTTGAGTCATTCCCAGCGGACGAAAGAAGAGAATGGGAGGATATACACCAGTTGCTTTATCATCCACCTTATAATCTCTACAGAATAAATGTCAATAATGAATTAACAGGGCTCATTTCCATCTGGAGATGGCCGGAGTTGATCTTTATTGAACATTTCGCCCTGAGTATTCCAAATCGCGAGCTGGGAACGGGGACCCAGGTTCTTAAACAAATTATCAGTGAAAATCCCCCGACGATTATTCTGGAAGTGGAATTACCCGATACCGAGCAGGCTATCAGAAGAATTGCCTTTTATGAACGACTGGGATTTTCGCTCTGCATCAAAGACTATTATCAGCCTCCCTATTTCCCCGGTAAGAACAAAGTTAAGATGCTACTGATGAGTTTTCCGCATTCTCTTTCCCCTGATGAATTCCAGTTTTATAGGACGAAGATTTACAAGGAAGTATACCCATTGTATAATATCACGGATTTTCCGTAATTTTATTCAATAAACAACTAATATGTGGTATTCTAAATCAGTTCAGGAAGTTCTTGAAGAATTTAAAGTAGATCCGGCCATAGGCCTTAGTGAAGCTGAAGCAAAGGCAAGAATGGAAAAGTATGGCCCCAATAAATTGACGGGCCTCCAGAAAAAGAGCATTCTGCAAATGTTTGTGGCCCAATTGAAAGATTGGCTGATCTATGTATTGTTTGCAGCCGTTATTATAACTATATTTTTAGGTGAATACATTGATGCCATCATCATTTTGCTGGTGATCATCCTCAATGCCGTTCTGGGAGTTGTTCAAGAGGTTAAAGCAGGCAATGCCATAGAAGCGCTCCAGAAAATGTCGTCCCCTAAATCACTTGTGCGCCGGGATGGGCAGGTTAAAGAAATAGATTCGGAACAAGTAGTTCCCGGTGATATCCTGATCCTGGATACCGGACGCTTCATTTCGGCAGACATCCGGCTGATTGAAACGGCTAACCTGCAGGTAGAGGAATCAGCTTTAACCGGAGAATCAGTTCCTTCAGAAAAAGATGCGATGCTTGTCCATGATCTTAAGACCCCTCTGGGTGATCGTGAAAACCTGGCATTCATGTCTACCATGGTAACCTATGGCCGTGGCTCCGGTGTAGCTATCGCCACAGGAATGAAAACGGAAGTTGGAAACATAGCCAGCATCATTGAGGGAGAAGAGGAAGCTAAAACACCTCTGGAGATCCGCTTAAATAACCTTGGCAAGACCCTAGGTAAAATAGCCATCGGCATCTGTATCTTTATCTTTGTGGTATCCCTAATCCAGGGGCGCAATCTGGCAGAAATGTTTCTGGTGGCAGTATCTCTGGCCGTAGCGGCCATCCCTGAAGGATTGGCAGCCATTGTGGCGGTGGTGCTCTCCATAGGAGTTACAAGCATGTCAAAACGCAATGCCATCATCCGTCGCTTACCAGCCGTGGAGACCTTAGGTTCTGTAAACATTATCTGTTCAGACAAAACAGGTACGCTCACGCAGAATAAGATGACTGTCGTTAATTATTTCAACCTAAAGGGTGACGTGGCGGTTGAACGTGACAAAGGCAACACCTCTGATGAAGATGCGAAGACCTTGGCTAAAACGATGATCTTAAGCTCTGATGCCACCTGGGAAAACGGACGGGGAACAGGTGATCCTACCGAAATATCCTTGTTGATGCTGGGCGATGATCTGGGTATTGACCGCAAGGCATTGAACGGAGCCAATAAACGCGTAGCTGAATATGCCTTTGATTCCGACCGCAAGTTAATGTCAACCCTTACTGAAGAAAATGGAAAGTACAGGGTTAATACAAAAGGGGCGATCGACAATATCCTGAAACTTTCTACCCGTGTACTGATGGACGGGAAGGAAATTCCTCTGACCGACGAACACAGGCAGCAATTCAACAAAGCAACCGAGCAGATGTCAAACAATGCTTTGCGAACTTTAGGGGCGGCCTATAAGCCCGTAAACGGGATTGTCGAGACCGCAGAAATGGAAATGGATCTAGTTCTTATCGGGGTGGTAGGCATGATTGACCCTCCTAGGTCAGAAGTTAAGCCTTCCATCCAGCTGGCCAAAGATGCAGGAATCACCTCGATCATGATCACAGGTGACCACAAAAATACCGCTTATGCCATTGCCCATGATCTCGGCATCGCGGATAGCCCCGACCAGGCCATTACCGGACAAGGAGTGGATGAATTAACAGAGCAGGAATTTACCGACAAGGTTTCTACGCTTAGGGTATACGCCAGAGTTTCACCAGAGCATAAGGTGAAGATTGTACGCGCGCTCAAACAAAAAGGGCATATAGTATCCATGACAGGGGACGGAGTGAATGATGCCCCATCTTTAAATGCCGCCGATATCGGTGTAGCCATGGGTATTACAGGTACCGACGTGGCTAAAAACGCATCGGATATGATCCTTACAGATGATAACTTTTCAACCATAGTATCGGCCATTGAGCAAGGCCGCAATATCTATAACAATATTAAGAAATCGGTCGTTTTCCTGCTTACCAGTAACCTTGGTGAGGTTGTGGCCATGTTTGTTACCATCGTGGTTGGTTGGGAAGCACCCTTATTAGCCACCCAACTGTTATGGATCAACCTTCTCACCGACTCACTGCCCGCGGTAGCACTTGGCATGGATCCTGGGGATCCGGATGTTATGAAAGAGAAACCAAGAAATCCAAAGGAGAGTTTCTTTGCCGGTGGTGCAGGGTTACATATTGTCTTAGGAGGTATTATAATCGGAGCAATCACCATACTGGCCTTCTGGTATGGTTATTATGAACACGGTTACAGTCCATTTGATTCTGCTGTTCCTGAAAATATCGTTTCCTATGCCAGAACTATGGCTTTCATGGCCATTATTTCATGTCAGTTATTCTTCTCTCTTTCGGTTCGTAACAGCAAAAAATCGATCTTTACAATTGGCATATTCTCCAATAAATACCTCATAGGAGCCATTATTTTGGGCTTACTGCTACAATTGGTAGTAATAGAAGTCCCCTTCATGCAAAAGGCATTTAAACTGCAAATGCTGGACCTCCGGGGATGGATAATGGTACTTGTTCTGGGATTGGTACCACTTTTATTTAATGAAGCTTATAAGTTAATTATTCGATTCAACAAGAAAAATTGAGAACTTATTTTTATTGATACTTTTGCAGGCGAAATCTTTATCTCTTATTAGTTTTAAGTGATGAAGATTTCGCCTGTTTGTATCAATGTTGCAAAACTGGACTATGAAGAACTGGGTAAGCTTTATTTCGATCAAAAAACAATAAAAACACGGTTGTGGCTGAAGAAAATAATTGTTGATTTGGGCATCTTTACTTTCAATTATTAATAAATTTCATGTTTTTTTACAAGAATATTTAAAATTTATCAATTTATTATACCTTTGAGTTTCAATTTTCAAACGTCTGTTTTAATTTTACATTATGAATGATCTGCATATTGAACCACTACCGAACATTGATGAACTGGATGAAAAAATTCTCAAACTGATCACGAAAAATGCAAGGATTCCTTTCCTTGAAGTAGCACGTGAATGTGGAGTTTCCGGTGCTGCTATTCATCAGCGTGTTCAACGTTTGCTAAACCTGGGTGTTGTTGAAGGATCCGAGTTTCTCGTTAATCCTCAAAAACTGGG
>JACMKG010000175.1 GCA_014380255.1 Prolixibacteraceae bacterium
TCATCGTACCCTCTGCCAGGTATGAGGCCGAAACAGATACCATTGTGGAGAATAACGACACCATCGTGGTTACAGGCCATGTCGACTATTCGCCGGGTCCCCAATACATGATGATGTTCGAGGAAGAGAAATTTGATCAGTTCCTGGATTCCTATCAGCGCCCACAGGCCAACAGATGCGAGTTCTTCTTCTCAGAGTCACTCAGCGATTCATTCCGCATTAACCTTATCAACCCCAAACCGGAAAAAGAATGGTTGTTTATCGAATCAAACCTAAGACGCGATTCCATTACAGCATGGATTACCGATACCATCATCAGCAACAGTGACTCCCTGCGCTTTGAACTGAAGTATCAGGTGCTGGATTCACTCAATTTGCTAACCACCCAGACCGATACCATCGAGTTGATTTATGAAGCGCCCAAAGCGACTAAGCAAAGAAGGAAGAAAAATGAGATAGCCGTTCAGCCCACCATCTCCTTGTCACACAACCTGAACACCTCGGGGCATGATATCTACCGAAACATCACCATTGAAGCCCCTGAGCCTCTTCTTTCATTCGATACGGCCATGGTAAAGCTTTATTCCATAGAGGACACCGTTAGAACCGAAATCCCCATCAGCATCGAAAGAGATAGCACCTCGATCCGAAAATACATTATCGAGCACGACTGGGAGCCCAATTCGGACTACCTCCTGCAGGTTGATTCAGCCGCTGCTCATAATATTTATGGATACCCAAGCAAGGAGATTAAACAGAAATTCAAGACTCAGAAAGAAGATTATTATGGCAAGGTCATCATGACCATTTCAAACCTTCAGGAACCGGCACTTGTCCAGCTTCTTTCCAATGATAAGGAAGAGACGGTATTGCAGAAAATTCAGATCCTGGAAGACGGTAAAATTGAGTTTCCTTTTCTGAAACCCGAGAAGTACCGCATCCGGATAATTATGGATTCCAATCAAAACGGGAAATGGGATATCGGTTACCTGGCCGACCATCTGCAGCCCGAACGGGTGATCTATTATCCCAAGATTATTAAAGTGCGCTCTAACTTTGATCATTTGGCAGATATTCAGATCAATTACGATGAAACCAAGATAAAGAAACTGATTGACGAAGATCTTGAAAAAGAAGAAGCCCGCAAAAGAGAAAAAGAAAAAAAGAAAAGTGAAGAATCTGAATAAGCGCCTTTCGCTGCTTTGGCTTCTCGCATTCTTTTTAACCGTTGGTATGGCTTCGGGACAGAAGAGTGAATACCCCTTTAAGAGTGGGGAATATGCACGCTATGGGGCCTATTACAACTGGAATTTCATCTGGGTTCAAAGCGGGGATGTTGAATTCAGGGCCGATACAATCCGTTATATGAACCAGAAGGCCTGGCACCTGAAAGCGGTGGGTAAAACATTCAAAGCCTACGACCTGGTATATTCGGTCCGCGATACCTTCGAGGTGTTCTGTCAGTACGATTCCTTTCGTCCGCTGTATTCACGAAGGGTCTTAAATCATGCCAAGCATCATTCCGTTCACCAGTACTCATTCAACTATACGACCAAAAGAATTGGAATAAAGATTAAACAGGATCATCAACCCTTGTATTCAACCAGTGTTCCCGTTGTTGAAAATACGTATGATTTGCTGGCCACAGCCTATAACTTTCGCAAGCTGGATTTCAACAAGCTGGTGGTGGGCCAGAAAGTACCCTATCGAATGCTGACCGATCGCAAGGTGGAGGACCTGTATTTCCGCTACCTGGGAAAAGAGAATATAAAAACGCGTACCGGTAAAGTGTACAGGTGTCAAAAAGTTTCAGTATTTTTACTGCAAGGAGATTTTTTCTCCGAAGGGGAATACATGAAGATTTGGTTTACCGACGATCAGAACCACCTGCCTGTGCAGGTTGAAACCGAAATACAGGTGGGTTCGGTTAAAGCATTGCTAATAGAAACAAAATCAATGAAATACCCTTTATCATCATTAAAATATTAAGCTATGACAACACGACGCAGATTAAAAAAAGAGATTGATTACGTGATTTCTGACCTTGTTTTGGATTGTATGACCTACACCCATCTTTACCAGAAACCCAATGATGAAGATGCTCTTTTGATTGTTCAGGACACCATGGAAATGAGAAATAAGTTGCGTAACGATGTAAATCATCCCGAGCAAAAGGATAATTCTCAAACAACAAAGAGCTATTATAACAACATCGCCAAGACATTACTTGAAGGCGTGGACAAAGGTTATAGCCGATTAGGCAAAGTCATTAACAAAGAGGCAAAATAAGCCGTTTCATCGTTTAACTGTTTTCTGTAACACTGACTTTAGTCAACAATAGCGTCTGTTCAGCCGTTATCTGCATACAGAAAACAGTTAAATTATGAAACCTCTCTTCTTCTCGGTAGCTATTTGCCTGATGACAGGCACCGGATTCTTTTCTTCGGCACAAAACAAAAAGACTGACTCAAACATCTTTGGCGATGTGCAGTCGAACGGTGAACATATTCCTTTTGCCAGTATCTCCCTGGATGGAACATCCGTAGGAACAACCACCGATGCCTCGGGCCATTATATTTTAACCAATCTTCCCACAGGAAATCACACCTTAATTGCCAAGGTACTCGGTTACAAGACAGCCAGAAAACCCATCACCATCGTACAAGGACAATCCCAGGAAATCAATTTTGTACTGGAGGAAGAA
>JACMKG010000176.1 GCA_014380255.1 Prolixibacteraceae bacterium
AATTACGATAGTGGTATTCCGGGCAATGATGAGGCAGGGCAAAAATCAGCATGGTATGTATTTTCATCCATGGGCTTTTATCCGATGGCTCCGGGAAGTGGTGAATTTCAATTGTCGTCTCCCATATTTAGTGAAATCGAACTTAATTTGGATCCGAAATATTATCCAGGTAAGCGTCTGAAGATTGTAGTGGATAAAAATGATACCAGCAAGGTGTTTGGTTCAATTTATTATAATGATGAAAATTATGGATCTATGTTAACACAAGAGAATTTAGAAAAAGGGGGTAAACTAAGATTTTCAAATTCAAAAAAATAGGAATTCGATCAAGAACTTGAAATTATTAAGCTGAATTACAGCTTTTACAGGTCGTTAATTATTCATTATCTTTCATAATTTGTTGAATTTTTGATAAAATAAATTGAAGTGTTTTTATTTTTTCGGAAAAGAAAAATGAGCGGTTATAAAATAAGTTTCAGTCTATCAATAAGATATGTATAGTCTATGTTCTTATTTTAGAGCTAAATACCGTGAAATATTTAATTTATAAAATATATTTTTTAACATCTATTAACGAGTGTATTTTTACAAATAATATACTTAAATTAGTCGGATAAATTATAGTGAGCAATATTCTATTACTGCAAGCAAGATCCTAAAGCTGAATGTTGCCTATTATTGATTTTACTTTACATATATTTACTGTGTGCCATATTATAGCCTTATTTCGAGGAGAATAGCATTCTGGCCTTTTATCTTTTGATGTTTTTTGTTTACGATTGTCTTTGTGGGCCATTTGAAGCTTAATTTCTTGTGTTAGTGTGATTTGTGCGAGATGAAAGACTATCTTATGATTGATTGATGTTCGGGTTTTATAAATTAGTTTAAAGAAATTCCTATAGGAATTTAAAGGAAGAGTTTACATCGTTTAAATTATTCATATTAACTAAATGCCTATGCACTTTAATTCAACTAGAAGATTTTAGAAGTTATGTAATTTAAATTCATGTTGTCTTAATCAACAAATTATCAAACATTAACATTAAAATTTATGAAAAAATGTAAATCTGGAGTTATCTGGCGAATGGCAGCACTGCTGTTTTTTTCCTGTTTCTTATCCCTTGCCTCCTTCGGGCAACAAAAAACATTAACAGGTACTGTCATCGGTGATGACGGAGCTCCTATCCCTGGAGTTGCCGTAGTTGTTAAAGGGACTACCACTGGCTCAATTACCGATTTGGATGGTAAGTTCTCTCTTAGTGTACCTGCAGATGCAAAAACGCTGGAAGTATCCTATATAGGTTTGAAAACACAGGAACTTACAATTGGTAACCAAACCAATTTTAATGTTACCATGGAGTCAGATGTGATTGGGGTTGACGAGGTTGTTGTAACCGGTTATGCCACCCAATCAAAGGCCAGTTTAACTGGTGCAATCAGCCAGGTATCGGCTGGCGATTTAAATGAAACCAGTTCTGCCAGCGTTGTTCAACGTATGCAGGGTCGCGTTTCGGGTGTGAACATTACCAATGCACACACTCCGGGCGGTGATGCAACCGTAAAGATTCGTGGTATGGGTACTGTGAATAACAACAATCCTTTGTATGTTATTGATGGTGTTCCAACCAAATCAAATATGTCTCAATTGAACCCTAACGACATCGAATCAATCACTGTGTTGAAAGATGCTTCTTCTGCCGCTATTTATGGTGCCCGCGGTGCTAACGGTGTTATCATCATTACCACCAAACGAGGAATCTCTGGTGAACCACAGATCAGCTTTGACGCCCGTTACGGGATTTCTGAAGCCACCAATCAATACGATTTGTTAAACACTCAGGAATATGGTGAGGCTATGTGGATGGTAGCCAAGAATTCGGGCATTACTCCAGGTAACGTATTGTATGGTATGGGCGCTAAACCTGTTATTCCTTATTATGCGTTGGCCGGTCTTGCACCTGCTTCTGAAGGTGATGCTGCTGCCGATCCTTCAAAATACAAGTTTATCGACGGAAACTATTACTTCATCGTAAAAGCCAATCAACAAGGAACTGATTGGTATGACGAAATTTTCCGTACTGCTCCCGTGCAAGAATATAACCTGTCAGTAAGAGGCGGAACAGCTAAAAGTTCGTACGCTTTTTCAGGAGGTTATTACAGTGAAGACGGTATATTGATACATACCAGCTGGGACCGTTATTCATTACGTTCCAATGCGGATGCAAAATTCAAAAATTGGCTGGAAGTTGGAGAATCAGTAGGAGTAGTTTTATCAAAACAAAAAGGTAATTTTGCTAATAATGATGAAGGTAACTCTGTTTCTCAGGCTTATCGTATGCAGCCTATTGTTCCTGTATATGACATCATGGGCAATTTTGCCGGAACCAAGATTCCTTTGACCGGTAATGGTCAGAATCCTGTAGCTGTTCAATGGCGTAACCGGAATGATGCCAACGATAATTTAAGGGCTATTGGTAATGCCTATGCTCAAGTTAACATTTTGCCAAGCCTGAAAGTAAAATCATTGTTCGGCTTCGACTACAGAAACAACCAGGTAAGGGATATCTCATTGAAAAATCCTGAATTCTCGGAAGCAGTACCTAATGATAACCTGAACATTACAAATTATAATACTTTACAGTGGAACTGGGCCAATACCATCAATTATAATGCTACGTTAAACGATGTACATAAACTGAACATACTGGCAGGTACCGAAGCTGTAAACAGTAACTACCGCTATTTCAATGCAAGCCGTGCCAGCTTCTTCAGCCAGAATCCAAATTATATGTATCTGGATGCCGGTGAATCAGCCATTAACAACGGAGGATTGGGTTCAGACTGGACGACTGTATCGTATTTTGCCAGGGCTAACTATGATTATATGGGCAGATACCTGCTGGAAGGTACTTTCCGTCGTGACGGTTCTTCAAGGTTTGGTGCGAACCACCGTTGGGGAGATTTCCCTGCATTTTCTGCAGGATGGAGAATATCGGAAGAAAATTTTATGGCAGGAAGCAAAGAATGGCTGGATGATTTAAAACTAAGACTCGGATGGGGTATGGCAGGAAATGATGAAGTAGGTGATTACAATGGATTTACCACCTTCAGAACTCATCCTCAATATTCCAAATACTCCCTTAGTGGTTCTCCAACATCTTCCGCAGCAGGATTTGATTCCAACGCGTTTGGGAATGATGATGCCAAGTGGGAAGCTACTACAACCACCAATATTGGACTCGATATAACTTTGTTTAAAGGTGTATTAACATTCAATATTGATGCTTGGGAACGTATTACAACCGACATGTTAGTTCAGGTGCCAATTGCACAGGTTGTAGGTAACGCAACCGCTCCTTTCGTAAATATTGGTGAAATGAAAAACAGGGGGTTGGATTTTACAGGTATCTTAAGAGGTGACATTGCCAATGACATTAATTTCTCTATTACTACCAACATTTCTACCTATAAGAACGAAATTGTGAAGTTGACTGATAATCCCAAGGATTTTCTTTCCGGAGACGCACTAAGACAGAAAACATACACCCGCTCGTATGTAGGTTGGGACTACCCATCTTATTACGGATATCAGGTTGAAGGAATCTTCCAGACACAGGCAGAAGCTAATGCATGGCCAAAAGCCATTGGTGCCACCGGAACTTACAACAAGCCAGGCCACTTTAAATACAAAGATATCAGTGGACCAAATGGAACTCCTGATGGTATTATTGACTCCAATGACAGAACTAAGATCGGTACCCCGCATCCTGATTTCTACGGTAGTTTGACCCTGGATCTTCAATATAAAGCTTTTGATTTGAGTGCTTTCTTCATCGGAAGTTATGGCAATGAGATGATCAACTATGTTCGTCGTTGGATTGATTACAACATTTTCCCTGGTGGTGGTATGAGCAAAGATCGTTTGTACAACTCATGGGGCAGTCCTTATTTAAAAGACAATACCAAGGCTAAGTTGGCTATTGCCGAAAATGCAGACGAAATCAGCCAGGAGCCTTCTTCTCACTTTGTAGAAGATGCTTCATATCTAAGACTGAAAACTTTACAGATCGGTTATAATCTTCCTGAATCAACGTTGAATAGACTGGGACTTAATAAACTAAGGATTTATTTCCAGGGAACCAACCTTTTCACTGTAACCAAATATAGTGGATTGGATCCTGAAATTCAGACTGGTACTGACAGACTTCTCGGTGTTGACCAGGGTGCATGGCCAACGGCAAGGCAATTGATGATCGGTATTAACTTGGGAATCAATTAATTTAGTTTGTTTCATTTTAAAACATTAGGAATATGAAAAAAATATTATTGATATCAGTGATAGTGATACTGGCCCTGATTCATTCATGTAAGGAGAGTTTCATGGAAACTGTTCCTCTTGGAAGGGCTTTAGATAATACGTTTTACAGTGAGAAAGGAGTAAATTCGTTGCTTACTGGCGCCTATGCAATGATTGACGGAGCATGGGCACAGGATGGCGCTTCCTGGGGAGCATCTGTTGACAACTGGGTTTGGGGTGGTGTAGCCTCTGACGATGCCTACAAAGGAACTTCTTATGGTGACCAGCCTCCTATTAATGCCATTGAAGCTTACCAGGCTATTTCGACCAATGATTATCTTGGCCATAGATGGCATTTCATGTATGACGGTATTGCGAGATCAAACGACTGTTTAAAAGCATTGAAAGTGACTCTTGAAGAGGGAAATATAACCCAACCTGTGGCAACACAAATTGATGCTGAAGCTAAATTCCTCAGAGGTTGGTTTCATTTTGAACTTAAAAGAGTATTTAATAACATCCCTTATATTACTGAAGATGTTGATCCTATTACGGTTACCAACACAGTAGACGCATGGCCAAAAATTGAAGCCGACCTTAAGGTTGCCATTGCTGCCCTTCCTGTAACACAGAAAGAAGTAGGCCGTCCGACTAAATATGCTGCCGAGGCTGTTTTGGCAAGGGTTTATCTGTTCCAACAGAAATGGGCTGATGCAAAGGTTCTACTGGATGATATTATCAACAGCGGGAAATATGAATTGATGCCCAATTACTCTGACAATTACATGATTGCCTCCAGGAATAACAAGGAATCCATTTTTGAAATCCAGTATTCCGTCAATGATGGTGCTGATGGTTCTTCCAATGCAGGATGGGGCAATTCATTGAACTTCCCTCAGGGTGGTCCTTTCGGAACATGCTGCGGATTTTATCAGCCTTCACAGAACCTGGTAAATGCTTTCAAAGTGGATGCCAACGGTCTTCCTTTGTTCGATACTTTCAACAACGATGACATCAAGAATGATGAATTCGTTGATCCTACCGCTTCCTTTGAAATCGATCAGCGCCCTGTAGACCCACGTTTGGATCATACTGTAGGACGTCGTGGTGTTCCTTACCTGGATTGGGGAATCAACCCAGGGAAAATCTGGACCAGGGAAGTTGCCAATGGTGGTCCTTACATGTATGTAAAGAACATGTTCAAAAAATCTGAAAAGGGAAATTTCTCAACTGCAACAGGTTGGGCCACTGGTGTTAATGCTAATAATTACCGTGCTTACCGCCTTGGGCATATTTACCTGTGGAGAGCTGAAGTTGCTGCCCAGGAAAATGACCTGGCTACTGCCTTAAGGTATGTGAACTTGCTTCGTGCCCGTGCCAATAACAGCAAGCTGATGGGTAAAGGTACGCAGGTTATCGAAGGTGGTAAAGTAACTGGATATACCATTGATGCAACTCAGCCAGCTGCTAACTATAATGTAGGACAGTATCCTTCATTTGCAAGCAAAGATGCTGCTTTAAAGGCCATTCAATGGGAAACACGCCTTGAATTCGGCATGGAAGGTCTTCGTTTCTTTGACCTTGTACGTTGGGGAATCGCCGCAGAAACCTTGAACGCTTATCTTGCAAAAGAAAAGACCCTTAGACCTTATTTGAAAGATGCCAACTTTGTTAAAGGCAAAAACGAATACTGGCCACTTCCACAAGTTCAAATTGACTTGCAGAATAAAAATGGTGAAACTCTTAAACAAAACCCAGGTTACTAATAGATTAACTATTTAATGTTTGCGGCTGCTTTATTCTTTTATGAAGCAGCCGCTTTTTTTATATATATTTAGTGCGGCAAAAAATACATACAAGCAACGTTTCATGGCACTCAATTATATCTGGATTTTCTTCTTCGTAGTGGCATTTGTGATTGGACTGGTCAAGCTTATCTTTTTTGGGGATATGACTATTTTTCCACAGATGATGAACTCCACCTTTGATATGGCAAAAACTGGTTTTGAGATATCACTGGGGCTAACCGGTGTACTTACCCTGTGGATGGGCATAATGAAAATAGGGGAGAAGGGCGGAGTAGTTCGTATTTTCTCCCGTATGGTAGGTCCTTTTTTCAACAAGCTGTTTCCTTCACTGGGAAAAGATCATCCGGCCCACGGTTCTATCATGATGAATATAGCGGCCAATATGCTGAACCTCGACAATGCCGCCACACCCATGGGCTTGAAGGCTATGAAAGAGATGCAACAGTCGAACCCTTCACAGGATACCGCCTCGGATGCTCAGATCATGTTCCTGGTACTCAATGCTTCGGGACTGACCATCATACCGATCAGTATCATGGTGTACCGGGCTCAGCTTGGAGCTGTGAATCCATCCGATATTTTTATTCCTATCCTTTTGGCGACCTTTTGTTCAACCCTGGCAGGTCTGATGGCCGTTGCATGGCATCAGAAGATCAATTTGCTG
>JACMKG010000177.1 GCA_014380255.1 Prolixibacteraceae bacterium
GAAGGCACAGGATTGGTTGACCCACTGCATAAATCCATCACCCAAATTCCAGTTAACGGCATGCTGCAACACGTATTTCTTCAAGGTGTCGCCATTCTTATCTATCAGCTCACAGGCAAAGAAAATTAACCCTTTGTCGGCAGCTCCGTCAAAAGCCTTGTAACGCTGATAAAGTAAAGCGGCTACTTTTCCGGGAAACGACTGCTGAGGTTTCATCTCCAGGGTATCTGTTTCATCCATAGCAATACCTGCTTCAGTGGTATTCGAAAATACAAAGCGCACCTCCGGATTCAAAAACGACTGCTCATAGGCCTCATACTCCAAATAAGGATTAATCCCACGGTTGATGCAGTCAATAAGGGTGTATTCCTTCACTGGCTTGCCCTCTTTGATCCCTTTCAGGTATACATGGTAAAGCCCATCCTGCTTGTTCAACAGATCAACCATGCCGTTGGCCAAAGGCTGGATAACGTCAATACCTGTCTGAAACCCGATTTCATGATTCATCTTGTTTACAATCCAGTCGGTAAAGGCCCTTAGAAAATTACCTTCACCAAATTGTATGATCCGTGTAGGATAGTTTTTTGCTGTAGTAGCTGTAGTACGATTAAGTTGCATAGTATATAATTTAGTAAGTCTTCCGTGTCCGCACACGGATTTGCGGTAAATGTAATTTTTTATTCTTTTACCCTATTCTGTTTCTTTTCACAAACAAACCACAACACATTGAATACCAATATAAATAATTTAATTATTAATGATTATTTAATAAATAGCATTCTATTTTCCCCTTAACATGGGATAATATCTACTTTAAATACTCAATCCATCAGGATTGATGGACTGAAGGATTGATGGATTGATACTTTGCAACTCAGGCACTTCCTTCTTTGTCACTCAGGCACTTTGGTACTTTTAACTTTTGCCTTGTGCCTCGTGCTCTTTCTGCGGCCACGATGTATCGTGGCCCTACGGGCGTCCTGCATTAAACTCTTCCTTATTTCCTCACACAATCAGGGTAAAAACCACTGATTAGGTCTGTTTTGAACAGCTGATTGGCTTGTCCATTTGAAACAGCCATCCAACCATCCAACATTAAACATTCAACATTAAAATCCCTTCAACTCTTCTAACTTCCTTTTTACTTTTTACTTCTCCCTTTACCTTGTTCTTCCCTTTTTCCTTTTACCTTTATTGCCCGTAACCGAACGAGCATACTTCATATGTCAAACCCTAATAAATAACCAATTATGAACTTTAACAGACGAAACTTTCTGCGCAGTGCAGCCATAGGTGCTGCAGGACTGACAGCTATTCCCGAAATTCTATCCGCTGCTATGCCAGCACCTCCCAAGAAGAAAAAAGGTTTATTATCATCACTGAATAAAGGGGATGTCATTCTTTTCCAGGGTGATTCAATTACCGATGCTGGGCGCGAGAAAGCCAAGCAGCTTCCCAACTCTCCCGGATCTTTCGGCTCTGGCTATGCTTACCTGGCCGCCTCCGGCATACTGAATGAATTTGCTGCCAAAGATCTGACCATTTACAACCGCGGAATCAGTGGCAACAAGGTTTTCCAGCTGGCCGACCGCTGGCAGAAAGATTGCCTGGAACTGAAACCAGCCTTGCTAAGCATCCTGATTGGCGTGAACGATTTCTGGCACAAGCTGAATGGGCAATACGACGGAACAGTTGAAGTGTATGAGAACGATTTACGCAAGCTGTTGCAGGAAACGAGAAAGGCCCTTCCTGATACCAAACTAGTTATCTGTGAACCTTTTGCCATCATGGACGGATCGGCTGTGGATGAAAAATGGTACCCCGAATTTAATGCCTACCGCGCTTCTGCCAAGAAGTTAGCCAATGAATTCGATGCCCTGTTTATCCCCTTCCAAACCATCTTTAACGAGGCCGAAAAACATGCTCCGGGTAAATACTGGTCAGGCGACGGTGTTCATCCATCCATGGCAGGAGCCGCCCTCATGGCTCAAGCCTGGCTGAAAGCCGTTTCTTAAAGAAAGATAAAATGCTAAAAACATAAGATAGCTCCAGACAGATCATAAAAGAGAATCTTTTCCTGCAAAGATTGTTACAGGGCTATTACAATAAATAACTCCTGATTGGCGTCAATCAGGAGTTATGCATTTTAGAGCATCCCCTACCTCAGTTACCGCTTTAATAAGCTGTAATGCATGTCCAAAGGCCAGACTGCGATTGGAAATCGCAGGACCGGGGGCTGGAGGATCGAAAAGCTAAGCGCCTTGAATGGCAGCACTAAAGAAGCCCTGGATGATGCCTGGACGAAGCCTGGGTCGGGCGATTTCCAATCGCCCTTTGTCTAATGTCCATCTATCTTATGCTGATAGAAAACCAATAACCTCATCAGATGTCCCTTTATTCGCTTGTAATGTTTGCCCGTAGGTATAGACCGCCCCGAGTCCTCGGGGGAAATCGCGGGAACCGGGGGCTGGAGGATTAAAAAGCTAAGCGCCGTGAATGGCAACACCGGAGAAGCCATGGATGATGCCTGGACAAAGCTTGGGTCGGGCGATTTCCAATCGCCCCTTGATAAATATCCATCTATCCTATGCTGATAGAAAACCAATAACCTCATCAGATTTCCCTTTATTCGCTTGTAATGTTGGCCTGTAGGTATAGCCGCGATTGGAAATCGCGGGACCCAAGGCCTGAAGGATCAAGATAATAGTGCTGTGCAAAGGATGCCTGGGTCGGGCGATTTTTAATCTCCCCTAAAATATTCAAGATGATGATAATAATCCAATGATAACCCCTTCTTTCTCCTTATATTAGTGTATTAATAAACATCACCATGAGAGAGATAAAAGAATTCCATCGCCATGATTTACCCCATTATCAACAGCCTGGACAGGCCTATTTTATCACATGGTGTTTAAAAGATGCAATTCCGGCAAAAGCATTTAAAACTTATTCCGAAAGAATGGAATTCCTCCAAGCCAGGATTGAGATGAATAAAAAAGAAAAGGTGGAAAAATCTATTATTGAAACCTTGGAACAGGAATTTAAAACTACCCGACGCAAATACATGAAGGCTTTTGATGATATGCTGGATGCTGATCGAAATCCTTCCGTTAACCTATCCAAGCCTGCCAATACCAGCATTATTATTGAATCCTTAAACTATTGGGAAGGCAGAAAGCTGCATAACTGTGCCTATGCCATAATGAATAATCATGTGCACTGGGTCTTTGAAACACTTGAAAAGGATGAAAATGGGATTCCTGTTTATCTGGAAAAGATCATGCATTCGGTTAAGCGAAGCTCTGCCTATAAAATCAACAAACAGGAAAACAGGGCAGGAAATTTATGGCAGAAGGAAAGTTTCGATACCACTATCAGAAACCAAGTGCATATGTATAATGCCATCAGTTATACTTTGAATAACCCTGTCTCGGCAGGTCTGGTATCCGACTGGAAGCTTTGGCCAGGCACCTATTATGAATTTGGAGAATTCTAATATTACCGATAGCAGCCCTTTTTGGTCGGGCGATTTCCAATCGCCCCTTGTAAAATGCTCCTTTATCCTATGCTGATAGAAAACCAACGGCCTCATCAGATGTCCCTATATTCGGTTGCAACGTTTGCCCGTAGGAATAGCCGCGATTGGGAATCGCAGGACCCAAACCCTGAAGGATCAAGATAATAGTGCTGTGCAAAGGATGCCTGGGTCGGGCGATTTCCAATCGCCCCTTGTTAAATATCCATCTATCCTATGCTGATAGAAAACCAATAACCTCATCAGATGTCCCTTTATTCGCTTGTAATGTTTGCCCGTAGGTATAGCCGCGATTGGAAATCGCAGGACCCAAGGCCTGAAGGATCAGAAATTTAAATGCAACGAAAGGCTGGTCTGGGCGAAGCTTGGGTCGGGCGATTTTTAATCGCCCCTTGTAAAATGCTCCTTTATCCTATGCTGGTTAAAAACCAATAACCTCATCAGATGTCCCTTTATTCGCTTGTAATGTTTGCCCGTAGGTATAGCCGCCCCGAGTCCTCGGGGGAAATCGCAGGACCCAGTGGGGTGCTTAGATCTCCAGGCAAAAGCTTTGCGAATAGTCCCAGCGATCTGAAGAGGCCATGAAAAGGTAGAGATGGGTGGCCCCTTCAAAACTTAAAGGCAGAGGGAAAGTGCCCCCGCAGCTTCTTCTTCCCAACCCGGTGGGAGTCATCCCTGAAAAAACACCGTTTGCCTGTGCCATTACCATAAGCTCATCCCTTAGCCTTTCGCCTCCAATGTGATGATCCTGCGTCCAGCATACCCGGATCGTGGCAGGTTCTGCAACCTCCCTTTGCCCTGTAATTTCCAAAGGCAGTAAAAGCTTGCCGGTGGTAAGCCTTAACAGCCTGTAATCACCCATACTTCCATCCTTAGCAAAGGCCGAAGAATTGGCCTTGAGAAAAAGCCTGTAGCCGGTGGTGTTAACTGCTGCATCCTGCCAGATGCGGGCAATGGGCGTGTTTTTAAACTGTTTGCAAAAGCGGTTGATTTCCCGAAAGCGCTGCTGGTTTAACAGCTGTCCCCTGGTGCGGGAATCTTTTCTGACCGTAGGTGCCTTGCGCACATAGGTGGTATCGAAATACTTCACATAGACCCTGTCGATGAGTTTTCCCGATAATCCGGCATCTGACTGATTGGTTACCCTTGCCATACCCTGCTATTAATTGGTTCTAACTTTACCCGTTGTTTGTTTGCACATTGTTCGTACATTCTTCGTAAAGATACGAATAATGTACGAACAAACTACGAACAATGTACGAATAATATACGAATAAAGTAAGGAGCAGGTAATACGCAGGTAATACTGATAACTATCCTAATTTCATCATTGATTCCACATCAACTTGGATAACTTTTCAGGTAAACAGAACCGCACAGCAAAAAATAATACCGATTGGAGAAGTGTAATAGTCCTCCCCAACTATCGGGATCGCATACTCAATTGGGCTATAACACTTTCTGCCTGTTTGGCGGGCAAGCATATCCATCGGCATTATACCAAGAAAGCAAATTAGACTATTTGACTTAATGGACAAAAATGGTGTTAATATCTTCTAAAACGATTGCCCTTATTAGGGTTTCAGCAATTGAAAGGTTTTGGATCAAAAAATAGCTCCTATACTATCGTTAAAAGTAGAACTTAAATCTATGTTAATAATGAGTTTTTTTAAGGCATTATAGCCTCAGAAAATATCAAAGGGTTATTCACAGTCTTCCTTTATTATATATATAGATCTTTCATGATGCTTATATTTAAAACATTATCACAATTAGCTCCAGATTGATTTGGTATCAAAATATAGAAGGAATAGTATTGTTACTTAAAATATAATGTTAAAAATAAACATTAATTATTTTGTCTAATTAAGATAGTTGCCAATAGAAAAACACCATTTTTGTCCATTACTCCGACTATTTAATAATTCCAAATGGCATAAAAGGATAGAACACATACAGTTTTCTTGCTAACATTCCTGAATGCAGCTTCCCAAAGTGAATTTATGAGATGACCAATTCCCACAACTCATTTTGATAGAAAGTAATGGTTTGTGTTATGTCTGTTCCGGTATGGTAAAATGGAAGGTAGTGCCTTTGCCTACTTCGCTTTCGACCCAGATACGGCCTCCGTTCTTTTCGACAAATTCTTTGCACAAGAGCAGTCCTAGGCCGTTGCTTGGCTCCTTGTCGGTACCCATGCGGTTGGTTTTGACATCGATCCTGAAAAGGTTCTGGATCATCGCCTGACTCATACCGATGCCTGTGTCTTTGACCGAAATCTGGGCGTTATTATCCTTGGTTAACATAGCAGATACAGCCACATCACCCCCTTTGGGAGTAAATTTCACGGCATTGGAAACCAGGTTTCGGATCACAGTCTGAAGCATATTCGAGTCGGCAACCACGCGTATATGCTCTGGAATATAGTTGGTTAATTCAATATCCTTCATAAGGGCCGATTCGCGGACAATATCAATGCCTTCATTCACTATCTTGCGAAGATGTAACAGCCTGGGGTCATAAGGAATGGTCCCATTTTGTATTTGTGCCCATTGCAGCAGGTTTTGAAGCAGGCGATACAAGTTGTTTACCGCCTTATGGATGATTTCGACCATGTGTTTCACCTGATCGGTATCCATATCGGGCAGGTCCTGCATCAAAATGTCGGCAAGGCCCAACACACTGTTGAAAGGGCTTCGCAGGTCGTGGGCGATGATGGAGAAGAACTTATCCTTGGTGGCATTTAGCCTTTCCAGTTCTTCATGTTTACGGCTGATTTCCTCCTCGT
Organism: Prolixibacteraceae bacterium; assembly: GCA_014380255.1. The sequence continues at coordinate 6,324 of JACMKG010000177.1, forward strand.
CTTCTTTGCGGCGAGTCACATCGGTTGCCAGGTTAAGGGTTGCGGGCGAGCCGTTCCAATTGATTTGCACTGAATTGATCAACAACCAGCGTCTTTCCTCTTTGCGGTTGAAAATAGGAAATATCTCATGCAGGCTGTGTGTGGTTCCGGCAATAAGGTCATCGTGATGGCGGTATAATCGCTCGGTTTCCGCTGTATCCAGAAATTCCTTGATCGGCAGCCCGGTCATCTCATTGACTGGTATACCAGTTATTCCCTCACAGGCTTTATTGGCAAAAGCCACCCGCCCATCCTGAACCACGTAGATGCCTTCGGTGGCATTCTCGATCAGAGCGCGGTATTTCTCTTCACTTTCCCGTAACTGTCCGGCCAGCCTTTCGGATATTAGCAGACGGCTTTTGGCCTTCGAAAGGGCCAGAAACAAGGCGAACAGCAAGAAACTGATTAAGACACCTGCGCCAAATACAATGATTACCTTACTGTTAAAAAAACCGATCATTCGTTTGGGCTGTGAGAAACTCAAGTTCCACTTTTTATCATTGAAAACAAGTGGAATAGTATATGTAAACGCACGGGGCTGCTTATGCGCTACACGGGAACTGGTGGCCTGGGTATCGAACAATAGGCAATCGCCGGTGAGGCTTTGGTCTTCATAAATTTGTAACCGGATCCTGTTGTACTCGGTGGAATCCCAGCGGCCCAGGATGCCATGCATCAGATCATCCATCCGATAGGGGCTGTAAACCCAGCCGATGATGGCTGCCCGGCGCTCTTCGATTGTAAAAGCACGCATTCCGTTGCGGTAAACAGGGACATACATCAATGTTCCGGCCTGCGGGTTCTCATCCGTTTCCTGAACAAGGGTCACTTTTCCCGAAAGAGCGGCGTTATCGTTATCCCGGGCACGTTCCATGGCATTTCTTCGCACAGGCTCTGAGAACATATCATAGCCAAAAGCACGAAGGTTGCGGCCCGTAAATGGTTCCAGGTAAAGAATGGAAGTATAGATGTCGCGTTCGCCTTCAGGCTTGATGGTGTAATCAGGAAATCCTTCCTCGCGTACTTTTTGAATATGATACGGTAACTGATCTTTTGGAACGATGTAAGAATAACCTACTCCTTCCACTCCGGGTAAGATTCGCTCTAGCCTGGAATTCCGCATATATACTTTCCACTCCTCACGGGTAACCGTATCAGAGGCGGCAAAAAAAGACGCTCCGTTTCTTAACATCAGGGCATGAGCATTCAGCCGTTGTTCAATCCGGGTTTTTAATTCATTGCTTATCAGCGCCAGTTCATGTTTAGCCTGGGCTTCCACATCTTCTTTTAACCATGCGGTTGAAACAATGGTAAGTGCCAACCCGGCAACCAGTATTACCAGCGATATTGGCCAATTGCCGTATCTTGCCTGGTCACTTAAACTTTGATATTTAAAGAGCAATCGTTTCATTGATTCTTATAATTATGAATAGTGCCTAAATCCTCAAATCCTTATCTCTCATACTAACTATAAATCAATACATAACGCTTTTCAGAAAATTATGCCAACAATATAGTAAAAATAATTTTCTCTTTCTTCAAATTCTTTTATGGTGTAAGAATCTGATTTGTTCTTTCAAAGCTTCTGCCATATAGGCCCGGCTCCCTTTTCGCTGATAATAAATATGCTACGAGCTAAATTACGAAATAAAAAAGATATAGATAGATGGTTTTCATCAAAGTTTAGATTCCACGCAGTAAAAACGCTTCTTAAAATGGTTTCTGGGCTGCCTTTCACGGCACTTTAGCCATTAATCCAGCAGCACCTGGGTCCTGCGATTTCCAATCACGGTCAGGTCTTGGGATAAACATTGCAGCTGGTAATAAAGAGGAATAGTTAGAGTATTGGTTTTTTATCAGCATAGGATATATGAGCATTAGCCAAGGGGCGATTGGAAAATCGCCCGACCCAGAGCTTATCCAAGCTTCACTGGGAGCGTGAGCCAGATGAAGAAATTGTATATATTCTCAACATAAAAAATTAAGAGAGGATAGTACCCTGAAAGTTATTTATTAATATATTTACCGCCCATGTTTACAATTATGATTGTTTTGAACCTGACCAATTAGATCTGTAATGCACCAATCTATACAAAGAAGTATGGTCGTACTCTGTACGTTACTTCTATTCACACTGCCGACCCGGGCTCAGTCTGTCCAGGAGAAGAAGATATCAGGGACCTACCAAAACACCCCTTTACGAAGTTTTCTGGATGATCTGGAAAAGAATGAAAAGATCAGAACATTCTATAAGAATCAATGGATTGATACGGTAACCATCAATTACAGCTTCAGCGGCCGGCCGTTGGTACAGGTGCTCAACAAGCTTTTTGAAGGCTCACGTTTAAAGTATGTGATCTTCCAGGGGGATGCCCTGATCGTGTATCCGCGTAGTTTTGAGCAGCGCAACCTTACTACCCGGACAGACTTGAACCTGTTGCTGATAGGCGACCCCCTGAATGAAGGAAGGTATAAACGGGCAGTCCTTAAAGGAAAAATCATGGACGGCAAGACAGGCGAATCTATTCCCGGGGCTTCTGTCTATTCGCTACAGGCCAAAAAAGGGGTGACCACCAATGCAAGGGGCGATTACGAGATCGAGCTTCCCACGGGTGACCATACCTTACAGGTTAATTTTATGGGTTATGAGATGAACAATCAATACATCAGGCTGATTGAAAACGGGAAGGCTGACTTTGAATTGTTTGACGAGACTTTCAACCTGGCCGAGGTAATCGTTACGGGAGATGAGGCCCATGCTTCGCGCAGCCAGATGAGCATGATCAAGGTGAATTCGAAACTGATGAAAGAACTGCCGGTGCTCATGGGGGAAGCTGATGTGATTAAAAGTATTACGACTATGCCCGGCATCCAGTCGGTGGGTGAACTCTCTTCGGGCTTCAACGTTAGGGGAGGTAACACGGACCAGAACCTGGTATTGATTGACGGGGCTCCGGTATTCAACACCTCCCATCTTTTTGGTTTCTTCTCCATGATCAATCCGGATGCGGTACGTGATGTCACCCTGTTTAAAGGGGGTATCCCTGCACGGTACGGCGAACGTGTCTCCTCGGTGATGGAAGTGGGCTTAAAAGACGGAAACAAGGACCGGGTGACCCTGTACGGGGGCCTTGGTATCATCAACAGCCGTATGACCCTGGAAGGCCCGTTTAAAAAAGGCAAGAACAGCAACTTTATCATTGGGGGTCGCTCCACCTATTCGGACTGGCTTTTAAGAAAGACACGCAATGCTGATTTCATGAACAGCGTAGCGCACTTCTATGATGTGAATGCCAAGCTCAGTCTTGCCCTGGGAAAGAAGAACCAGCTGGAGATACTGGGCTACAACAGCTTTGATGCTTTTAATCTGAATTCAGGCTCCTTGTACAATTACGGGAACACCATCGGTTCAGCAGCATGGAAATACAACATCAGCAAAAAGTTTATATCCGATCTTAAGCTATCGTACAGCAGATATGATTTTGATGTAAAGGAAAGCAACGAGGGCAACAGTTTTGATGATTACATATTGAAAACAGGCCTTGATTACCAAAGCGCCCAGTACCAGCTGTCGTTTCTTCCATCGGATAAGCATCGGTTGAACATGGGGGGCAAGTATATCAATTATCATTTCAGGCCGGGAGAGATCATCCCCGGGCAGGCAGAGACTTCCGTTATTGCTGATAAGGTTGACAATGAAAAGGCCATTGAAACAGGGCTGTTTATCGATGATGAGTTTGACATTACCAAAAAGCTGACCCTTAACCTGGGAGTCCGCTTCTCGCAATACGCCTCTTACGGGCCTTCGACCGTTTATTTGTATGATGCTGCCCATCCACGCGATGTGCAATACATTACCGATTCCATTCAGTTTGCAAAAGGAGAAAAGGTAGCCGCTTATGAAGGACTGGAACCAAGGGTATCGTTGAAGTATATGGTGGGAAACGGTGGTTCTATAAGGATGAGTTATCAGAAAATCAACCAGTATGTCAATCAGATAACCAATACCTCGGTTGTGTCACCAGCCGATTTCTTTAAGTCGAGTGATTACTACCTGAGGCCTTTGAAGTCGCAACAATATGCCATCGGGTTCTTTAAGAATTCGGAGAACGGGAAATATGAAATGTCTACGGAGATTTATTACAAAGATCTGGAGAACCTTCCCGAGTATAAAAACGGGGCCGTGCTGCTGATGAACAGGCATCTTGAAACAGAGATGATCTCGGCCAATGGTTATTCATACGGGTTTGAGCTGTTGGTTAAAAAGGCTTCAGGCCGGCTGAACGGGTGGATAAGCTATAGCTATTCGCGCACCATGCGACAGGCGAACAACTTCTTCGGGGAAGAGACCATCAACAAGGGGAAGTTTTATCCTTCGGTGTATGACAAGCCGCATGATCTGTCGGTGATTGCCAATTATCTGATTAGCCGCAGGTGGCGCTTCTCATCCAATTTCGAGATGATGTCGGGAAGGCCTGCCACGCTGCCTGAATTAAAATACACGGTTGGTGAATCGCAGATTGTCTATTACTCTGATCGCAATAAATACAGGATGCCTCCCTATCACAGACTGGATGTGAGCCTTACCTTTGATGAAAATCTGAAGAGAAAACGCGTCTGGAAAGGCAGCTGGACCATCTCGGTTTATAATGTATACGGACGCAACAACCCTTATTCGGTATATTATAAAAAGAATACACCAGAGAATGTGCAAAACGGGGAGAAGCTATTCGGCCTATTCAAGCTTTCCATTATTGGAGTACCCATACCATCGATAACCTATAACTTTAAATTCTGATGAAGGGTTGAAAGGGTTAAAAGGGTTGAAAGGGTTGGATGGGTTAAAAGGGTTAAAAGGGTTGGATGGTTTGATGGTTTGATGGTTTGATGGTTTGATGGTTTGATGGTTAAATGGTTGTTGTGAAAAGCATAAATAGTAAATTGTCTAATTGTAAATAATTTGGTGGCCTGAGGTGTATAAAAATAGATACAGATGAAAAAAATATTCATAATTCTGATTGTGTTGGCTGTTGGCTTGGTGGCCTGTGAAGAGGTCTATCATCCTGAGCTGATGAATGTGCCGAACCTACCGGTTATTGAAGCACGCCTGAGCGGTGACCCGGCCTATAATTACATCAAGCTGAACTACACCACGCGCTTTTTAGATGACTTTTTAGCCAAAGATATTCCTAATGCAAAGATTGAAGTGCTGGAGGAAGGCGGACCTGTATACACGGCCAAATACGCATTGACGGGTACTTACAGCTTTACACAGCCATTGACTGAAGGTAAACGCTATAAACTAAAGGTAACATTCGACAGAGAAACCTATGAGTCGAGCTGGGAAATGCTTCCTCCGCGACCGGAGATCAACGGGTTCCATGTGGGGCCACACACCCTGCAAAAGTATGTAAACAATTCATACGGTAAACCCATTCTGCAATACACACCCGGGTTTCAGGTATGGGTTGATATTCCTGCTAAGGAAGGCATTAAAAGCAACCTATTCCGATGGCATTCCATCCTGCAGTTTATTAACCCCGGCTCTTCACGGATGGCCTCCAGCCAGCCGGCTTATCTTAAGAATGCCTCTTTAATCGCCAAGGCTGACTCGTTCATCTGGAAAAGCTTTTATCAAACCGGTATCGATAACACGGCAAGGCCAGCGCGTTACACACAAAATACAGCGATGGAAAAACATCCCCTGATGTTTAACACTACAAATTACATTGCATACATCGACACCTCTGAATATTATCCTGCCCGGATACGCGCTTATGGAACAGGCTGGATCTTTGAAATTGATCAGTATGGGTTAACAGAACATGCATCGGTGTATTATCAAAAGATTACCGATCAGCTCAAGGCCGGTGGCCGTTTGTTCGACCCTATCTATTCACAAATCCAGGGCAATATGACCTGTACCAGCAATCCGGAAAAGCAAATACTGGGTATTTTCGACCTTTGCTCGGTCACCCGGCACCAGTATTTTGTGACCAATATCGAGTATCCCAATATCTATTTTCACAAGATAGAACCAGTAATGACCATTCCGTATGAGGGCTTTTCGGTAGGAGTTCCACCGCCTTTCTGGCAAAAGCCCAGGTAAAAGGCATGAAATGGAGGTTTGTTGCAGACAACGGATAATCAGTTGCCAATGATCAGTTGCCAGCAACTGGAATTAATTTTTAAATAAAAAGTACAGTGAGTTATTTAAAACATACCTTAACGCTCGTCCTGACCATCATGCTGATGACTGCATGGGCAGATGAAGATCATCTGAATTGTTTTACCGACAGGGATGTATATGTCAGCGGAGACCAGATCAGGATCAATGTGCTGATGCCGGTGAAGAGCAATTCCAAAACCCTCTATGTTGATTTGTCCGGCTTTTCAGGCAAAACTATTTGCGGGGTGAAACTAAAGGTAGAGAATCATCGCGCTGAAGGGACTCTTCAGATTCCTGACTCATTAAAAACAGGCACCTACCTGCTTAGGTCATTTTACAATCAGAATCATCACAAGGAACTTTTTATCCGTGATTTGATGATCGCCAACAGGTTCGAGGATTTCTCGGAGGGCTTTAACCGGTCGATGAATAAACTGGAAGGAAAGCTGCCTGTCAGCAAGCTGGATTTAGAGCTTTCTGTACCTGACACAATTGAAAGAAGAAGTAAGGCTATGCTGAAATTAAAGTTCACCCCTGATCAGCTACAGCAGATAGAAGGCGGATTAAGTGTAAGTATTGCACGACAGGTAAAGGATTTTCAATCAGGTGAAGAATATTTCACTCAGCAATTGCAAGCCAATGAATCTCCGATATCTGAAGATCATGGCCTTGTCGTTTCCGGAAAAGTGATCAACAAAACAAGTGGGTTGTCGGTAGCCGATGCGACCGTTTATCTTTCTGTGCCCGATTCAATCCCCGGCTTCCAGTATGCTGTTACCGATCGTACAGGCTCCTTCAACTTCTTAATGAAAGAGGTTTACGGAATGATACCCGTTGTCATACAGGCTGTAAAGGAGAAGGAAACTGATCAGCTCAAGGTGGTGGCAGATGAAAAATTCAACTTTAAAAACCCCTTATTCACAAGCATTCAGACCAAAAAATACGAGAATGCAGGTGAGCAGATGAAAGGAATGGTTGAGTCTTTTACTTTTAGCAAAATATTCAGCAGCGGTGAAGTCGCAACCGATAAGTTGCCCTTTAAGAATGATAAAACTAGCCCGTTATTTTACGGAGAGCCCAATTATGTGATTAGGCCCGATGAGTTTTATGATTTGAAGAACTTTACCGAGATCTCGCGTGAATTACTGATAGGAGTGAAATTCAGGGATAAGAATGAGAATCTTTCCCTTAACCTGATGGACTTTGAGAGAGGAGAATATTTTGATGAACAGGCGTTTGTGCTTGTTGACGGAGTTCCTGTGCAGGATATGAAGATTATACAAAACATGGGAACATCGGCCATTGATTGGATACACAGTGTGTTGGAATACCGGTTTTATGGTGACATCGGGCTCCCGGGAGTCATTGCCATTGGGACGAATGAAGAAGGACTGAAATGGCTAAAGGAATCAGACCGGTTATTAAAGTTCAATTATGAAGGCTTACAGGTTAAGGAAAAGCAGAAAGAGCCTGCTGTTTCTGCTCATCATCCCGATTTAAGATCCCTGCTGATATGGGAACCTAACCAGGAGCCGTCGGCTGAAATGGAATTTGAATTTAAAAGTTCAGATATATCAGGTGATTATAAAATCAGCGTGACAGGGAAAAAGAAGAACGGGGAAGTTTTCCAGTCAGAAAGAATCATTCATATCAATTAACGGAAACGATGAAGAATCAAATACTCCCGATAGTTTTGCTAATGCTTTTAAGCTCGCTTGTTGTCTGCAGTTATGGACAGGTGGAAGCTGAAAACTGGAATACGCCCAAGCTTATTGGCAAGAGATACAATGCCCCCGTATATTACAGAGGGCCTCTCTATCTCCATACGGATTCTGAATGGAGCAACGGAACGGTCTATCTTTCAA
>JACMKG010000178.1 GCA_014380255.1 Prolixibacteraceae bacterium
GTACGCACCCCAGTTTCAGTTTTAATGAATACATCGTTGTGTTCTGAACCAGAAAGACGGGTACCTTCAAAGCCTGATCCGTATTCAAATCCTTTGACCGCGTTAATGCCCAGCATGGAAAACCCAAGGTCTGCATGCAGTTTATTAAAAACAGGCTCTCCCCAACCTGCAGGAACTCCTTTTATGACCCCGGTAATTACTCCACCCACCGTGTCATGATCACTGCCTGCTTCTTCAATTCGCGCAATCATTCGTTCTGCGGTTTCTGCATCCGGGCAGCGTACTATATTGCTTTCTGTCTGGCTTAAATCAAGCTCTGTGTAGGATTTGCCGATTTCAATATCACCTACCCTTGACACATAGGCCTGGATGGAGACGCCTGCACTTCTAAGCAGCAATTTGGCTAAAGCACCTGCCACAACCCGGGCAATAGTTTCACGGGCAGAAGAGCGACCTCCTCCACGATGGTCACGCGTACCGTATTTTTGGGTATACGTATAATCGGCATGTGATGGCCTGAATACATCCTTCAGATCATTGTAATCAGACGAATGTTGGTCTTTATTTCTTATAATAAAGCCAATGGGTGTACCTTGGGTCTTTCCTTCAAAGATTCCGGATAGAAATTCAACCTGATCATTTTCATCGCGCTGGGTGGTAATCTTCGATTGCCCGGGCTTACGTCTATCCAGTTCATCCTGGATAAAGTCCAAATCTATTTCCAGGCCGGCAGGGCATCCGTCAATTACTCCGCCAATAGCCCTTCCATGAGATTCACCAAAGGAGGTTAATCTGAAAATCTGTCCGAAACTGTTCATATAAGGAAATATTAAATGAAATTGATTATAGTCTCATCCATCCTTGGGGATGAAGAAGCCATGTCTGAAAATAAAAAATGTTGCTTCAAAATACATGATTCTGAAACAACATTTCTAAATATTATTAGTTTAACTGATTAACAGCCGCAACCGCAACCACCTTTTCCTTCGGTGCTACAGCTTCCGTCTGAACAACCACCTTCATCATCGCAACCGCAACCGCCGCTTCCGCAGCCACAACCTCCACCTAAAGTAGCCGAGATTTCTTCATCAGTAGCCTCTCTTACTTCCAGGATCTGTCCTTTAAAAAATAGATTCTCACCAGCCAATGGATGGTTAAAGTCCATTTTTACAGTATCATCGGTAATTTCCATTACCAGCCCATTCAAGCGCTGGCCGCTGGTGCTCATCATTGGAACAGTATTGCCTACTGAAACAATTTCTTCGTCAAATTCACCATCTATAATAAAAAGATGTTTTGGGAGATCAACAATGGCATTCTCGTCCAACTCTCCATAAGCATCAACATCTGCCAAACTTATTTCAAACGGGTTGCCCACTTCGATTCCTTCTAACATGGATTCGAATTTTGGAAGCATTAAACCTGCACCAAAGACAAAACTTAACGGTTTCTCGCTGGTTGCCTGCTCAATCAATTCGCCCTCAGCATCGTCATAATGAAGGTCATATGTCAGTGAAACCATCTTGTTTTTACCTATTTTCATAGCTTTCTGTTTTATTTTAATTTTAAATAATAGTACAAAGAAATAAAAATCGAAGATAATATAAAAAATATCTGCTTCTACAATCTTATTTGTTAAAGATAACATCAGAAACAGACTTTGGTTTATAGCCTATTCTGCATCTTCAGCGCTCTATTGATTGAAATGTTTGCTATTATCTATACTGGAAATCATTTTTTCACCATTCTGGTACTGATACGACTGTTTCCTTCTCTTACCTCAATGATGTAAAGGCCCGGATCCAATTGATCTAATCCATTGATGGTTTGGTTATTTGACACATTTCTGTACTCGAATAATTTTCTTCCCGTGATATCTAAAACATTAACATTGGCTACTTCTTTTATCCCGCTTACTTTAAAGTAGTTTACAAAAGGATTGGGATATACAGATACTAATTAGGATCAGGCGGTAAGCCCCAAAAGCTGCCTCAGTTTGAAGATCTGAATTAAAAGAAACTGATGGATTGATGGACTGATGGATTGAACACTAAATATGGATCTTTGATCATTGCATCCTGCTATGGCCTTAGCCTTTTGTTTTGAATCTACAACAATTTCCATAGCCATGTAATTGATGCGATCGATTTATTGGTCCTAAATAGTCGGGGTTAAAAGGCTGTAAGCCGGGTAGTTTTAAAAGTATAAAACTTCTGAACAAAATAACTGTAAACCACCACGATAACAGTAGTAATAACTTTTGCGAGCGTTGGCCATAAACCAACAAACTCAACCAATACCTTAATGAAGAAATAGTTCAGAAATATAGATCCTGAGACGGATAGCATGTAGCGCATTAATTGCACGCGTCCACGAATTTCAGAAGCTGAGAATGTAATATACTTCGCCAGCAAAAATCCTGTAAAAAAAGTGATAGGAAAAACAATCAGAAAGGCGCTAATATGGGGACTGATAGAAACAATCCCCATATCAACGACTTTCTTATCAAGAATAAAGTTGTAGCAAATAAAATAAAGAGAAATATCAAGCACGGTATTAAATCCTCCGGTTGCTGCATACCGGAATGTTTGGATTGGTATCAGCTTCTGAAAAGGAATGTAAAATATATCAATAACCCGTATGATTAAGTCTCGAAAGTTCTTTACTACATTACGCAGCATAAATCAGATATTTGGTATAAAAACGACCGTTTATTTACGAACTAGCCGACGGTAAGAATGTAAGCAACGTATCTCCACGAAGTCCAAGACGAAGCGTTTCAAGCGAAATGATCTCGTTGGTAGCAATATTCCCCAGGTTGACGTTAGGTCCCAGAAGCTTGAGGAACCATACCTGTTGAGTTTTCAATGGCGCTTCCCATAGGATAGTATCCGGATCAAGGGCTTTTTTAATATCAAATATTAATTCAAAATTAGCGGTCCCATCGTCATTATATATTCCCATGTTGCCACTCTCACGTGCCTCGGCAATAACTTTCCAGGCACCTGCATTCAATTCTGTTTGCATGTATGAGATCCATTGCTCGTTTGAAATCTCTTTTCCTTTAAGCTTTGAACCTACTTCCGATAAAACAGTATATTCTTTACTTAAGGTGGCAATGTATTCACATTTAAGCTGATGGTCCAGTTCCATAACCCCATCAGATACTTCAACCATTTCCAGTTTAAATTCATCCAGGAAACGGCGATAATCATCAAACATATTGCGGACGGCAAACGCTTCAAACAAAGTACCCCCGAAATAGGGTTTCAACCCAGCTGATTTGTAAAGTTCTATTTTTTCGGCTAATCGGTTGGTAATAATGGAAGTGCCAAATCCAAGTTTTATAAGGTCGCAATAAGGAGCGGATATGTCGCATAAGTCTTCGGCTTCGCGTAAGCTCAATCCTTTATCCATGACCATGGTTAATCCGCTTTCGCGTGGCTTTGCCGGGCGATCAGGCATGTGGGGCAATCGAAAATTCATTGGTTAAAGTTTCGTTGATTGATATTGTGAAATAAGTTTTTTTATTGATTCTATTTTTAATGCTTCAGGGTAAAATTCAAACAATTCACTACTTTTACTGTAATCGATTTTTAAGGCGCTTTCAAAGTGGCAGGCAGCTTCCAGTTCCTCATTTTTATCAAGGAGGTAAGCGGTAAGCCGATAGTCAAGATAGGCATTTGACTTGTTGATTTTATTGGCAGCCTTGAGTATCTGTATGGCCATGTCCGTATTGTTCTGGTCGTAATACATCTCTGAATAAGATAGCCAGTTTTCAATGTTGTCAGGTTCAAGGGTAGTAGCCATCTCAAAGGCCATTACTGCTTCTTTTATCTCATCCATCTCTGCATGAACCTTTGCATTCATCGACCAGAAGTCTGCATTATCGCTCTCCAGCTCCAATGCTTTTTTAAAGAAAGCCTGTGCCTCTGTTAGTTTGCCATCCGACCACATGATTAAGCCTGACCCATACCATGCACTTGAATTCTCTTCATTCAGCCGGATAGCTATCTGATAATTTTCCAGAGCCTCATTATACCTTTCAGTGTTCAGATAGCACTCTGCCAGGTAGCAATAAGCATCATCATTTTCTTTATCCAGCAACAAATATTCCTGGTAACAGGCAATGGCTTCGTCAAATTGGTTGTTATTGGCCAAGGCATTTGCCTTGTTGAAATGAGAATGTAAAAAATCCTCATTCAGCACAAGGGCATAATCGTAAGCTTCAATAGCTTTGTCAAATTTGCCCATTCTATTATATGTAATCCCGATGTTATACCATACAGAATGGTTAAAAGGATCAATATCCAGGTATTTGTTGTAAAACTCGATACTCTTGTCGAACTGCGAATCGCGGTCGTAATAATAACCCAATTCATACAGGACAATTTCATTTTTAGAGTTATACTGATGAGCTTTCTCCAGGTATTTAATCGCAAGGAATGTTTCACCTGCCTGTCCAAAAGATATCCCGATGTTATATAACGTTTCATCCAGCTCATCAAGAGGCATACTAAGTGCATGCTCGAAAGCTTTAAGGGCTCTTTTTACATCCCCCTGTAAATTATAGGCTGCTCCCTTGGTTAGATATAACTCGGGATTGTTTTTATCGATTCGCTCAATAAAATTCAAAATGTCCAGGCATTCTTCCAGCTTCTCCTCGTGGAGGAATATTTGCGCCCGCCGAATTTGTATAGAAATAGCATTGGGGTGAATGTTAAGGCCGCATTCCACCGCTTCCCGGGCAAGCGAAATCTCTCCCTCTTCCAGAAAATAATCAATAATTCCCTCCATCTCAAATACATCAAAGTAATGGGAAGTATTATTGCTGATCATTTCATTGAAACGTGCTATCGCCTCCTGAAAATCATCTTCTTCAAAATCTCTGGCGTCCTCGTTCATATGCTTGCATTATAAGATTGCAAATTTAAGAATACTTTTTGATTTGAATCATTTTGTTTGATGCTCTTTTCTCAATAGGTCTGTTACTGTCTTTACAGGGTTAAATGTTTCTACCGGAACTTCTATAAACATGGTAATCCAATCCGACATGGCTCCGTTCCACAATCCGGGTAATTCCTGCGCCTTTAACTCTTTTCCGTCTTTCGACTTGTTTGAAATAAACCCTGTTTCAGGATCACTGTAGTCCAACAGGTTATATTTTGCTACCCGGTAGTTTTTAACGGCACAAACCAGGTCTACAGGGTTGAAGTGAGTGGCATGCCGGGCTATGGATGCCTGTTCCTCATTGCTGAAATCAATCTGCGAACTTTCTACAATCTGCAGGGAAACCGATCCATCTCTGTTTTCAGCAAAAAACGGGCCGCCTCCCGGCTCTCCCAGATTTTGAACCATGCCACAAACGCGGATTGGACGGTTGAATTTATTAATAAAATAGTGATACAGCTCTTCCTTTTCACTGTAATACTGATCATGAGGCGGAATAACATTCAGCACATTTTCAAGGAAATTGGAAGCCTCGGCATAAAAAGCGCTTTCCAGGGCGCTGTAATGATGCGTATCCAGCATTTTCTGATAGGAGAATATCTCATCCTGCAGGTTTAGCAATGCTCCTGCCAGCGCCTTTTTATAATCAATGGTGGGCTTTTTCAACTGATCGGGCACCACATTGTCGATATTCTTGATGAAAATAACATCCGCCTGTAAATCGTTCAGGTTTTCCAATAAAGCTCCATGGCCTGCCGGCCTGAAGAGTAAACTGCCATCACTGTTCCTGAACGGCTCATTGGCCGGGGTTACAGCAATGGTATCCGTGGATGGCTTTTGCTGTGAAAAGCTTACCTCATATTTGACACCGAAAAGTTGTTCATACTTAGGGACTATCTCACTCACATGTTGATCGAAGGCTGCCTGGTGTTCAGGTGAAACAGTAAAGTGAATCTTCACCACAGCCGCGTTGTTCCTGGAATAAGAGGCACCTTCCACAAAATGTTCTTCCAGCGGGGTCCGGTATCCATCGGGATAGGTGTGGAACTTTAACAGCCCTTTGGGTAAATTCCCGTAATTAAGGCCTTGCTCCAGAAGTTTCCATTCAAGTAACTTTTGCAAAGGGACATCCTCGATAGCTATGTTTTCCTTTGTGGCCAACTGTTTCAAGTCATCATAAAAGGCAAACTGATCAAGCTGCTCCAGGAATTTGGCTACCTCTTTATCTTTTACAACTTCTGAATGTTCTTTCCCGTTCTGCAAATCCTCGAGGGCACTGAACAAGGATTTAAACATCCGGCTGGCAGCTCCCGAGGCTGGTACAAATTTTACCACCTCCAGCCCTTCGGCCACCTTCTGCTCAAAAACATCGATGTATCTCTGTACCTCCGCTTCCGTGAGCCTTACCAGTCCATGATACGGACTGGCAGCTTCACTGAGTTTCAGGAATGGAAATCCTGCCTTGAAATTCTCAATCTGTTGCTCCACCAAGTCAACCTGACTTCCCCGGGCAACAATCTGCTTTATATCTTCTGGTCTAAACATATCTTACTGTTTGTGTACCATAAATTTAAAGATTCAAATCGAAGATACCATTGATTTAAGAACTTATTCACCAAAAAGTTTTAAACCGGTTTTAAACAAATCAATTATGACTTATTGCATCTAACGCACAGTGAATCAATTATATTCATCTATATCAAATTGCCTTGAATTGAGATTCTAATTGTTTGTGCCCTTTAATTAGAAAAACAATGCCCTTTTTAAAGCTTGAAGAAGCCGAAAAATCGATAGATGTTTCAGAAATGAATAGTTTCAGGAACTGGCAAAATGAACTACTTTTGCCCTTAAATTCTAATACACTGAAATGAGCGGTTATTCATGGGGTGGAGATAAGAGATACAATGACTTTTCCGGCTATTTCAGAAGGAAATTTGATTGCCGTGTACAAAAAATCTCAATCGATGCCGGCTTTACCTGCCCTAACAGGGATGGCTTAAAGGGTAGGGGAGGATGCACCTATTGCAACAATGAAACTTTTAGTCCCGCTTACTGTGACCTTAAAAAAAGTGTATCCATGCAGCTTACCGAAGGCATTGAATTCTTTTCGCGCAAGTATAATTCGATGCAATACCTGGCTTATTTTCAGTCATTCAGCAATACCTATGCTCCCTTGGATCTGCTTAAACTGGTTTACACGGAAGCTTTGGAACATGACAACGTGATTGGACTGGTAATTGCTACGCGGCCGGATTGCCTGACAGATGAAATCCTGGATTACCTGGAACTGTTGGCCGAGAAGTATTATATCATGGTTGAATTTGGCATTGAATCGCACAAGAATGTGACTCTTGAGCGCATTAACAGGGGACATACATTTGAAGAATCGGCCTGGGCTTTGCAGGAAACCTCTCGTCGTAAAATTCACAACTGCGCTCATCTGATACTGGGCTTGCCCGGTGAGACAGAGTCCGACTGGCTTGATCAGGCAAGGGTGATAGCAAGCCTTCCGGTTGAAAACTTGAAATTGCACCAGCTTCAGATTCACAAAAATACACGCATGTATAAGGAGTATGTGCAGAATCCAGAGCAGTTTCACATGTTTACAGTGGAAGATTACCTGGAACTGGTGGTGCAATACCTTGAATTGCTAAGGCCTGAAATGGTGGTTGAACGCTTTGTAAGTGAATCGCCCGACAAATTGCTGGTTGCGCCTCGCTGGGGCCTGAAGAACTTTGAATTCACTGCCAAGCTTGAGAAATTACTGGAAGCCAA
>JACMKG010000179.1 GCA_014380255.1 Prolixibacteraceae bacterium
GGATAGATGTAATTGTGGTTGACCATCTTAGGCATACCTGTAGTCCCTGAAGTGAAATAAAGGAGCATCGTTTCTTCATTTTGGGTAGACTGCTCTCCCTGTGGACGGGCAAATTCTGCTGAACTGCTTTCCATTCCCGCGTTGAAGTTCAGCCAACCCTCACGGCCTTCACCAATTAAAGCTTTCACTTTTAAGGTGGGCGATTTTTCTTCAGCCTCTTCAACATGCTGAATTACTTCTGTTTCAGGCACGCAAACAATCATCTTGATGTCGGCAGCATTGCTACGGTAGACAATGTCCTTGGTGCTGAGCAAATGAGTGGCAGGAATTGTAATGGCACCTATTTTATGGAGTCCCAGTATGCAAAACCAAAATTCAAATCTTCTCTTTAGAATAAGCATTACCGGATCGCCTTTCCCAATTCCAGCTGACAGGAAAAAATTAGCAGCTTTATCGCTGTACTTTTTCATGTCTGCAAAGGTGAAAAGTGCCTCTTCTCCTTTATCGTTACACCATACCATGGCAATCTTGTCAGGGGTAGCGTGAGCTATTTCATCCACCACATCAAAAGCGAAATTGAAGTTCTCGGGAATCTGTATTTTAAAGTTATCTGCAAAATCCTGGTAAGATTCAAATGCTGTTTGAGAGAGGTATTTATCAAGTACCATATTGATTGAAGTTGATTGATTTATAATTAAGTATTGATTATATGACTCACCCTGAACTGTTTGTAATCCAGGCAACCGGTAATATCTATCGGTCAGTGTGAAATGTGTCTGTAATATTGATTGTTTGTTTAAATGATAAAGGCCAGAAATTTAGAAGGTTGATCATTTAAGGCTTTCATGGCATGTTGGTATCCTGAATCGAAATATACCGAGTCTCCTTCATTAAGAATGATCTCATGATTGTCTACCATTATCATCAAAGTACCTTCCAGGACGTAGTTGAATTCCTGACCGGGATGTGAATTGAATTCCAAGGGCTTGTTTTCAGGGTCCGGATTGACGGTTACGATAAACGGCTCCGCTTTTTTATGAATAAAGTTATAGGCCAGGTGTTCGTAAGTGTACTGCTTACGACGATCGACATTGATCCCTTTTCCTTTTCGTACAACTGAATATACATGCAGCTTTGGCTGATCACCCATTAACAGAGCAGAAAGTTGCATATTGAATTTATTGGCCACTTTATAAAGAAATCCAACCGGAATATCTACAATCCCACTCTCATAATCCTCTAAAAGCTGGGGTTCAATATTTAATTCATGAGCAAAGTTTTCAGCGGAAGTACCTGCAATGTCGCGAAGTTCTCTAATGCGTGCAGCTATCAGTTTTATTTGTTCGGTCATGGGTTGATTTTTAGTTTATCAAGATGCAGATTTTATTAATTCATAAAGTCTACTGCAAAAAAAATCAAAATCATCCATTATTTACTATAAATCCGTGTTTTTTTATAATAAAAAGTAATAATTTGAATTCTGTGAAACGTACTTCTAATTAATAGCCTTTTCCCCTTTATGACCATCAAGAAAGAAATGTCTTATGGATGCTTTTTTCTAATCTGATATCCTTGGTTCTTTGCTAAGTATTTGTCTGCTTCTGATACTTTTGAGATACTCTTCTGATACCTTTCTCTAACCCTACATTACAGAAAGGTATCAGAAGAGTATCAGAAAGGTATCAGAAGCAGGCAATAAAAACCATTGACAATAGTCTTACAACCTCCTTGCTACTTTTTTGTTATTCTGTTTGAATATTTATCTTGACATTTACTATGGATTTTTCGATTACACCCTATGAATATGGAGCAAGACCTGGCGTAACGCTTCCCCCGCCTGAATTTCTTGAAAAGATGACAGAACAAGGAATCCGCAAAATGGTTAGTGACCACTACGACCTGCTCAGTAAAAGTGAAATCAAGCACCTGTTCCCGCGCATTGATGAAGCGTTGGAGAAAGCAAAGCAACGTTCGGCTGATTTTTTTGTTCAGGTATGCGGAGGGCGCCCTTATTTCAATGAGAACAGGGGGAAACCGATGATGGCCTCGCGCCATTCACAGTTTAAAATTAATATTGAAGCCCGGATCGTTTGGCTGAATTGCTACCGGCAGGTACTGACAGACCTTGATATTCCGGACGAGCTGAAACAATCGTTCTGGAACTACCTCAATGTGTTTTCCACCTGGATGGTTAATACCAAAGAAGATTAGCTTTAGCTAATCTTTCTTTTTCTTGCTTGAATTAAAGGTGAAGATCAGGATGAGTATCACAATTACAATCAGGATGATAAAAATGATGAAAAATAGTTTAATATTAACCGGGGCTTCCTTTTTTTCATCCTTTTCGATTTTCTTTTCAGGGGTAACCTCGGGAGCTTTTGGTTTAACTTCCGGCGTGGTATCGGGTATAACTTCAGCTTCGGGTTCGGGTATCGTATCAGGCACATAACCTTCGAACCATCCTGCCAGAAGAACGGTGCTTTCAAGTTTTATTTCCTGGTTATCAGGTAACTGGGAGAAAAAATCAAAGCCTGTCAATCTTTCTGCTTCATCGATTGGTACAGCATATTCAGTGAGAGGTCTGTCGCTTGCCTGATTAGGCATAACAAAAGCAATCATTTTAGGCTGATCTGTCGGATCATAGATTACTTTGAAGAAATAACCTGGAACCAATACTTCTGATTGACCAATGAATCCCTTATTGTCATTAAAAATAGGGCCTGTAACAATGTACAACAGCTTTTCCTGAATAGCCCAATCCCTGACTGTCTCCTCCAGTTGTTTCCAGATACCGCGGTTAAAATCTGGTTCCTGGGGTGAAACGTTGGACATCAGGAAACTTTCTTTCATTGCTACCGGGTCAAAGTCCATATCAGCGGCCGGACAAAGGTGTCCACGGTCATAACCGCTTCTGCTGTAATCAGATGATTTGGCAGATCCACTTTTCACCTTTTTATCTTCCTTAAAGCTGCTGCTTCTCTCCGCCTCAGATTTCCGTACCATCTGATCTGTAAGGGAATAATACACCCAGTTGGCCTGTTCGTATTGCTCATTATATGAAAGCGTAAACCCAGAATGCCTGACAACATCTTTTGCCGGAATGGGGATAAAATCATTGGAATAGGCAACGGAAATAGTTGCCACAATCAGCAGAAAGGTTACTTGTAGAAGTTTCATCTGCAATCGAAATAGGTGGTTTCTAACCCTGATCCTGGTTTGCCTTGTAATATCTGCGATACAATACTTTTTTCAGATCTCTAAAAATGACCTGGTGAGCCAGTACTTCAAGGTCGTTGTAATGGGGCAGTTCGATGGCTGCCTTTGCAATTTCCCGTTCGGTAATATCGACCTGGTAAAGAGCTGACATCAGCCTGCTGTAGTCCCTTTCCATGGAAAGAGAAATCTGTGCAATCAGCTGCTCATGAAGTTCCTGATAAGCTCCCTGCGTGTTTCCTGAAAAGGTAATTTCAATGCCAAACATGCCAAAATCCTTCATGATCTGCTCAGCAGTTTCACGAACAATCTCTTCTTTGTCAAGATAACTAGCAATGTTATTGTTTTGAAGATCAGGTAAATTCATGATAGTTGTTTTATTATATGCAGAATAACAAAGATACATAAGCTTTGGGTTCCGGAATCAATATTATAAAAAATATTGATTGCATCCGGTAACCAGATCTTTGCTGATGCTTAAATGCTTCAATTACTTTATACCTGGAACAAATGGTTTTAATGAAGGTTGAACTGCAGTTCGCTCAGGTTACGGTAAATACCGTTAGAGAATTGAATTAGTTCTTCATGGGTTCCCTTTTCCATCAAGCGGCCCTGATCCAAAACAAGGATCTGATCCGCTTTTCGGACTGTTGATAAGCGATGGGCAATTACTACTGAAGTACGACCCTTCATGAGCTTTTCCAATGCATCCTGTACCAGTCGTTCTGCTTCTGAATCCAGGGAAGAGGTCGCTTCATCCAAAATCAATATCTTGGGATTTTTCAATACAGCCCTTGCTATGGCTATTCGTTGGCGCTGGCCTCCTGATAGTTGTGTGCCACGTTCTCCAACAATGGTATCAAGCATTTCAGGAAAACGACTGATAAATTCCATGGCATTTGCTTTCTGGGCAGCTTCTATAATTTCCTCATCCGTTGCATCCGTTTTACCGTAGGCGATATTTTCCCTGATGGTTCCACCAAAGAGGAATATATCCTGGGGCACCAATGCAATCTGTCTGCGCAAGGCTGAAATGGGATACTGCCGGCTGTCTTTTCCATCAAACAATAACTCACCTGAAACAGGATCATGAAGACGAAGTAAAAGAGCTGCAATGGTTGACTTTCCGGCACCGCTCGCTCCTACCAGAGCTACCATTTGATTGGCCTGGATGCGAACATCAATGTTTCGAAGTACGTTTTCATTGGGTCTGGAAGGATAGGCAAATGTTAAGTTTCTAAAGGTAATTTCACCCTTAATGGTATCCTCCGGATGAAGAGGCTTGGAAACATCTTTAATGTCTTCTTCGGGCTCGTTAAAGATGCTAAACAGGTCTTCTGTAGCACCGATGAACTTCTGTATACTGGTATAGACAGAAGCCAGTCCGCCTATGGTTCCACCAACAAATGCCGAATAAATGACAAAGGAAAACAGATCGCCTGCCACCAGTTCACCTTCAGCCAGCAAAGCAGAGCCTTTCCATATAACGGCGGTTAATGCTCCAAAAAGCCCGAATACAATAAATGCTGAGAAAGCTCCTTTGTATTTACCACTTAGGATTCCTATTTGGGCAATTTCCTGTGTTTTATCTTTGTAACGGGCTATCTCAAAATACTCGTTGGTATATGATTTTACACTTTGAATGCCTTGAAGAGTTTCTTCTACGATGGTATTTGATTCAGCCACTTTGGCCTGCACCTGCTTAGAAAACTTACGGATGAACTTACCAAAGACCCGTGCCAGAA
>JACMKG010000180.1 GCA_014380255.1 Prolixibacteraceae bacterium
AAATTGCACAAGGAAGTAATCGTTGAATTACCTTTCGAAGTAGTTTCAGAATAATCAATAATCGTTTTTAACCAAGGTTCAAACATTTTTCAAACAGATAGAGCCACTCGTCCTCACATGCGGGTGGCTTTTTTTATGCCCGCCCAAGAATGGTAAGCCCGATAACCACCCTTCCCCAATTGAGTTTAATGGGATCATATTAGGCAAAAGGTTTATATAGACTTGGCAACAATGGAGAGGATACTGCCTAAGGTTAATCCCTTATTTTATTACCTCCTGACCATTCGCCCTGACCTTCTTCTCTTTTGTCATACCCACCCTTTCAATGGAATAGGGAAGTGAAACATTCCCGGTAACAAGGTTAACATCCTCAAGTGTAACTGAATTTCCTGACTGACAATTCAACAACGGCATGTTTTCTTTTTTAGAAAAAGTGACTTCCTTTAGCCTGAGAAGATCAAAATCAACGCAATTTAAAAGAGAAGGTGACAGAAGTCTGGCTCCTTCAAAATGCCCGGCTTTATAATCAGCGCCTTCGCGAAAGCTAAAAGATGAATCTTCTATATATAAATGAAACCTGCGGGCCGAATCTCCCTGGATATTGAATGCCCCTAATATTCCGGTGGCGTTTATCTTTTTGAACTGAACTTTTGTGACCGGTTTCCCGGTTTGCCATAATCCATTCTTATAGTTGTATACATATACCTGGTCAACCTGATCAATGGTACAATCTTCAATCAGCCAGTTGCCACTTTCCATTTTTGGATGCTCGTCCTTGGGGGAGAAATGGACAAAGGCCGAGAGCATGTTATTTCGCTTCTGTATCTTATGCACCGACTCACCGGGGCCCCAAAGCTGGCAGCGCTTTACCGTAAAATTGTAACATCCCATCCTGAATCCGTTGCACGAAGTATTTATCTTGCAATCAGTTATAATAAAGTTGCGGTTATCATTCCCGGCAAAAGCATCATCACCAGTGCGGAAATCACAATTTGTAACCCTGTAATCCTCACAAAAACGGGTATGTAATCCATCGTGACCCCCACGGATAATTACTTTATTGATTATGGCATCCGAGCAATGACGGCAGTTAATGGCCCAGTTCGCTGAATTCTTAATGGTAATGCCATCGATGACAATATTTCGGCAATTGGCAAGCCGGATGCCATGTGGCCCACGAAAGCCTTCCTCGCCTTTTGGATTAACACAATCAACCCCGTCTATTATCCCTTCCCCCCGAATGGTCACATCGGTTAAATCTTTACCATTCATAAACGCATCCCGAGAATAGTCCGAATACTTATCACTTCCCTGCAACAAAGCGCCTTTCTCAAGCTGAAGTGCCACTTTGCTTCTAAGCTGAATTCCGCCGCACAGGTAAGTACCGGGGGTAAATACTACTACTCCCCCACCCCGCTGGGCACATGAATCAATGGCTTTTTGAATGGTGGTAGTCATCAACACTTTCGGGGAAGGAGAAAGGGTGATCTGCACTTTTTCTTTACCAGTTTCCTGCATAGCCATCGCGGCTATTCCAGACACAACCAATAAGTACCTGAGCAGTTTTAACCGATAATCTATCAGTATAGGTTTTATTTCTCCTTTAAACTTTAGGATGTTTTCAACGATCTTCATGGTGACTGTTTATGGCAATATTCGTTTTGACCCTCTTCCAAACAATACTTTCTGCAAGCATTTGCAACTAAAATTCCCTTTAAGAAAGCATTTTCGCTCAGCCTGAAAATTATGGCTTCTGCTTAAGTATCCCAATGACCAGCCTTATCTGGCAAACTTAAACCAGTCGACATCAAACAGTTCATTGTCTTTCCCATTGAACTTCAGCCACACGGCATGTATACCTTGTGTTTTCTTTACCGG
Organism: Prolixibacteraceae bacterium; assembly: GCA_014380255.1. Next base: position 1,879 of record JACMKG010000180.1, read on the forward strand.
ACAGCTCAATGTAACCCATTGCTTTTCTCCTGAACCGGCAGGAACATTGACACCCCCAATGGGCTGATGCCAGGGCTGATCAAGCGCAACTTCGATACGACCACCTTTTTTGCCCGGGGCAACACGCACCACAAAACTGTCGACCCCTGATTCAAAATTGATATATTTATAAGCCACCTGATCCTTGTTTTCTATCTCACCCAGTTCTTCCCTACCCTTGTCGAATGCCTGGATGCGGGTATTGCCAAATAAAAGACAAGCCTGTTCAGCCTCAATTATACCGGTAGCTTTTAACGGAGCCCCTGCCCCCTGGGTAGTCATCTCCACTTCATTGATACTACCATCAGCATTGAAAGTAATCGGTTCAATACATGCCTTTCTCATCATGTTGCTGTTATGGGTTGCCCTGTGATAGAACACGTACCATTTGCCCCCAAATTCAACGATAGAACCATGATTGTTCCAGTTGGAAGGATCACTGTTGTCATTGTCGATAATCACGCCTCCGTACTTAAAAGGACCCATAGGCGACTTGCTGGTTGCATACCCCAGGCAGGAAGGAGTATTGGACCTTCCCATGTGGGCGTAGATGAAATAGTAGATCCCGTTACGTTTAACCATGTAACCGCCTTCATGGAAAAAATGCTCCTTTTCGGTGATTACACTGTCTCTGACAGTCGATAAATCCAGTTCAGTCATGTTGGCTTTCAGCTTAGCCATTTTGGCTGTAAACTGCCCCCAGATATAATAGGCCTGGCCATCATCATCCACAAATACACAAGGATCAATCTCACTGATTCCTTTGGTATCCATTCGCCTGCCATTCACAAAAGGGCCAAGGGGAGATTTACTGGTTGCCACCCCTTCAGCGTCTGTGCCCGAAGGCTGGCAGTAATACATGTAGTAGGTTCCGTTTTTATACTGTACATCGGGAGCAAACAACAATTCATCGTTATAAGGTACCTGGTCAGTTGAGCCTTTGGAGGAGAATACATCTTTGGTCAGTTCCCAATGAAGCAGATCTGAAGAGCTCAACACATGATGGGTCCACGAGCAGTAATAATTCACACTTTCGTCATTTGACCCATAGATATATATTTTCCCGTCTTTCCACACATGCGCTGAAGGATCAGCAATATAAAGCCCTGCCGGAACAATAGGATTCTGCGCCTGAAGAAGTTGAAGAGTAAAGAATAAAATAAAAAGAGAAAAAATACGGCATTTCATGGTCTGGTACTTATAGGTTTCCCGTAAAAGTACAAACATTTAACCACTCTGATTGATCAAAAGAATACAATAACCCACAAATAACACCAATTGAAGAAAATAAACACAAGCAGAAGCAATTATTGGCCTTTCTTATTTGTGTTCATATTATTCTTATTGGTGTTTATTTGTGGATACGTCTTACAGATCCAGGAGCATTTCCTCAGGCGCTCGTCCTCCATAAAGCAGTCTTTCAGGGTTTTCAATCAATTCCTTGACCTTCACCAAAAAGCCTACCGAATCCTTTCCGTCAATGATTCGGTGGTCGTAGGAAAGCGCCACATACATCATGGGCCGAATAACCACCTGCCCGTTTACTGCCACCGGACGATCGACAATGTTGTGCATGCCAAGAATAGCCGATTGCGGCGGATTAATGATTGGAGTTGAAAGCAAGGAACCAAATGTTCCCCCGTTGGTAATAGTGAAGGTTCCTCCCGTGAGTTCTTCCACGCTGATCTTCTTGGTGCGTGCCTTTTCTGCCAGGCTTTTGATCTCCTGTTCGATCTGTGCAATGGTCTTACTCTCCGTATTTCGGATAATTGGAACCATCAGCCCCTTAGGTGTTTGAACGGCAATACCTATATCCACAAATTCAAAGGAAAGAACCTCTTCCCCGTCTATTTGTGAATTGATGGTAGGATGAAACTGCATGGCTTCAGCCACTGCCTTGGCAAAGATGGACATAAAGCCAAATTTCAATCCATGTTTTTCCACGAATTTATTCTGAAGCCTGGCCCGCATTTCCATCACACGGCTCATATCTATTTCGTTGAAGGTAGTAAGCATGGCTGTTTCATTCTTTACGGCCACCAGCCGTTCACTTAGCTTACGGCGAAGGGCAGTCATCTTTTCCCGCTTCTCAGCCCTCGAAAAGGAAGTTTTTGCAGTACTTTTAGCTTCCGTTTCCTGTTTGGGCAATGAAATAACAGCCTCGATATCCCCTTTTGAAATGCGGTGCAATCCGCTAAGCACCTCTTCCATGGAAAGATGGTTCTCGTCCATCATCTTATGGGCCAGCGGGGTAACTTTGACATTCTGCTCAGCAGGCTTTTCTTTCTTTTCCACAATCATCCCTTTGGCAGCTTCTTCCTCAACATCCGTCTCCTTTGGTTCAGCAAAAAGTTCGGAAGCAATGGGTTCTTTCTCCGCTTTTTTCTCAATTGGAGCACCGGCAGGGCGATCCTCTTTCGGAGGCACTTTACTTGTGTCGACTGTGCATGCTATGGATCCGACCGGTACGGTCTGGCCCTCGTCGACGAGGATTTTAATCTGCCCATTATCCGGAGCAATAATTGTCAAAGTAGCTTTATCCGACTCTACCTCTGCCACTTCCTGGCCCTGCTGTACGAGATCTCCGTCGGCTACCAACCACTTCCCTATCTCAACCTCAGTGATTGATTCTCCGGGAGTAGGTATTTTAACTTCAAGTACCATGTTCGGTTTATTTTGGTTGTTTTTTAATCATCATTGCTGTTGGCCTAGGCCTAAAGGT
>JACMKG010000181.1 GCA_014380255.1 Prolixibacteraceae bacterium
CATCCGCAGCCTCAATTCGAGTAATATTAAAGTTATTTAAATCGTGTTCACCGCTATCCTTTCGGATATCATAGGGATGAAATTCAATCAAGTCACATGAAGTTAGTAAACTACATAACAACAAGATAAGTCGTATATGCCTGACACCAATACTCATTGTATTTAATTACTACCTGTTTCAGGAAAGAACACGCAGCAAGGTCTGTATGTTCATATAAATACTTATAGCAACGTATTAGATGACTGCATTTTATAAATTAACACCCAATAAAACGTACAGACAACAGGGTTAGGAAGCCATTTACAAGGACAGTTAAAAGAAACCATATTTGCCAATTATAGACCCTTTGAATTAATAATCCGAAAAAGAATCGCTAATTTGCATCCTTATTCATTCACATAACAATCATGATTAAAACCTACAACTGGGCCATCCTTGGATGCGGTAAAATTGCCCGTAAATTCGTTAATGACCTTAAGATTCTACCCAATGCCCGTCTTTATGCAGCAGCTTCCAGATCGCTTGAAAACGCGCAGAATTTCGCTTCTGAACTAGGCTTTGAAAAGGCCTACGGCAGTTATGAAGAGATGGTAAATGACCCGCAGGTGGATGTTGTTTACATTGCTTCGCCACATTCCCATCATTACGAACATGCTTTACTGTGTTTGAACCATAAGAAAGCGGTACTTTGCGAAAAAGCATTTGCCATCAACTCCCGGGAGGTCCAATCAATGGTTGAAGTATCTCGTCAGAACCAAACGTTCCTTATGGAGGCCTTCTGGACCCGTTTCCAGCCTAGTTTTCTTAAAGCCATGGAAATTATCGCTTCGGGGGAATTAGGTGCCTTAAAACTCGTGCGTTCCGATTTTGCCTTTAATGCCGAATACAATCCCGAGAAAAGATTATACAACGTTGAGCTTGGTGGAGGATCGTTGCTCGACATAGGCATCTACCCTATTTTCATGTCACTCATGGCACTCGGTAAGCCTTCTGAAATAAAGACGATGGCAACGTTTGCCCCAACAGGTGCTGAAGAAACCATAATGATGTCTTTCCAGTATCCTGGTGGGGAAAATGCTTCGCTTATATCTAGTTTTGCTTCTTACTCTTCCACGCAGACCGAATTTAGCTGTGAATATGGATTTATACGTTTAAACAGGCGCTTTTACACCCCAACAAGCCTTACATACTGGAAGACGCAAGAAGAAGAAAAAACCATAGTCTTTGATAAAGGAATGGGGAATGGTTATGAACTCGAAGCTGCCCATGTGATGGAATGCCTGGATGCAGGGTTGACAGAAAGCCCTATGATGCCCTTGTCGTTTTCATTGGATTTAATGGATATCATGGACAAGGTCCGGAAAGATGCAGAAATTGTGTTTCCTACCCACGACAGAGAAGAGTTTAAAGTTTAAAGTTCAAGGTTTAAAGTTTCAGGTTCCATGGTGCCCCTCACCGGCTTGCTTAAGGTCCTTAAAGTCCTTAAGGACCTTAAGCCTCTACTGAATGATGCCCCAAGCAATTTTCTCACTGAAACAATTAGCTTCCAACTAAGCTTCACCAAATAAAAAAACCCGCTTATTCAGCGGGTTTCCTATATGTTTATTTCACCTTGTAACCGAAAACTGTTATTTCACTTTATCAACAATAGCTTTAAAGGCTACTGCATGATTCATAGCTAAATCAGCTAAAACTTTACGATTGATCTCGATGTTTGCTTTTTTAAGCAAACCAATGAATTGTGAATAAGAAAGTCCTTCAGTACGTACAGCAGCGTTGATACGCTGAATCCATAATGCACGGAAATTTCTTTTATTTACTTTTCTGTCTCTGTAGGCATATTGCAAACCTTTTTCCCAGGTATTTTTTGCAACTGTCCACACATTTCTGCGGGCACCGAAGTTACCTTTTGTAAGCTTCAGGATTTTTTTTCTGTGAGCCCGTGATGCTACTGCATTTACCGATCTTGGCATAATAACTGATTTTAGAATGGTTAGCGTTCCGAATTCCCGGAATCTTTCAAGCTAATTCATTCGATTGATAACTAATTAATTTACTCTGAAAAAAGAAAAACAATACTAGATAGTCAACATCGCCTTAACGTTTTTCTCGTCTGATTTGGCAACTGTTCCCCAATAAGTCAGATTACGTTTCTGCTTAGTGGTTTTCTTTGTCAAAATGTGACTTTTGAAAGCATGTTTTCTTTTAATCTTTCCGGTGCCTGTCAGTTTGAACCTTTTTTTGGCTCCGGAGATGGTTTTCATCTTTGGCATCTTCCTAATATTAATGTATGTAAGAAATTTATTTCTTCTTTTTGGGTGAAATAAACATGGTCATTCTCTTTCCTTCCAATTGTGGCAGTTGTTCAACTTTGCCTGCTTCTTCCAATTCCTGGGCAAACTTGAGCAATAAAATCTCGCCTTGTTCTTTAAATAAGATGGATCTTCCCTTAAAGAACACATAAGCCTTTACCTTGGCACCTTCTTTTAAAAACTTCTCGGCATGACGCAGCTTGAACTGAAAATCATGATCATCGGTATTGGGTCCGAATCTGATTTCCTTTACCACCACTTGAACCGTTTTGGCTTTTATTTCCTTCTGTTTCTTTTTTTGCTGATAAAGAAACTTCTGGTAATCCGTAATTTTACAAACGGGAGGATCTGCATTGGGTGATATTTCCACCAGATCAAGTTCAAGGGCATCAGCCATTTTCAAGGCTTCAGACAATGAATAAACTCCTGGGGTTTCAATATTGTCACCAACTACACGTACCTGTTGGGTGCGAATTTTCTCATTAATCCGGTGCTGAGGAGCAACTTCTGCTCTAGTACCGGGGTATGGTCTTTTTACAGCTATGGCCAATTCTCCTATTTTTAATTTGTAATCTAATTATATAACGATGATAATTGTTCTTTAACTTCAGCTTTAATAAAGTCGGCAAACGCCTGAAGATGCATTGATCCTTTATCCCCATCACCTTGTTTCCTTACGGATACATGCTCATTATCAGCCTCTTGCTCGCCAACTATCAATAAATAAGGGATACGTTTCATTTCGTTATCCCTGATCTTGCGACCAATCTTTTCATTTCGGTCGTCAATTATTGTGCGAATATCGGAATTATTTAGAAATTCTGCTACTCTTTTTGAATATTCATTATACTTTTCGCTGATTGGTAACACTACTACCTGGTCAGGCGTTAACCAAAGAGGGAATTTACCGGCTGTATGTTCAATTAAAACTGCCACAAATCGTTCCATGGATCCAAAAGGAGCACGATGGATCATTACCGGACGGTGACGCTTATCATCCGCCCCGATGTATTCGAGTTCGAAACGTTCAGGCAGGTTATAATCAACCTGGATGGTTCCCAACTGCCAACTGCGACCCAAAGCATCCTTGATCATAAAGTCTAGTTTGGGGCCATAAAAAGCCGCCTCACCCAACACGGTAACCGTCTTCAGGCCTTTCTCGGCTGAAGCCTCAATAATGGCCTGTTCAGCCTTATCCCAGTTTTCAGTAGAACCAATATATTTTTCCGGCTTATTGGGATCACGCAAGGATATTTGTGCAGAATAATTTTCAAAGTTCAACGCTTTGAAGATGATAAAGATGATATCAATCACTTTCTTGAATTCATCCTTGATCTGGTCTGGACGACAATATAAATGCGCATCGTCCTGAGTAAATCCCCTCACACGTGTCAAACCGTGCAATTCGCCACTCTGTTCATACCGGTAAACGGTACCGAATTCAGCAAAACGAACAGGAAGATCTTTGTATGAACGTGGCTTAAACTTGTAAAGCTCGCAGTGATGCGGACAGTTCATCGGCTTAAGCATATATTCTTCACCTTCAGCAGGTGTTTTGATGGTCTGAAATGAGTCTGCCCCATACTTCTGGAAGTGGCCCGAAGTCTTGTACAGGTTAATGTCTCCGATGTGGGGAGTGATCACCTGTTCGTAACCAAATCTCTTCTGTACTCTTCTGAGGAAATCTTCCAGCTGCATGCGAAGTAAAGCTCCTTTTGGCAACCACATAGGCAATCCCTGACCCACATTCTGGGAGAAAGTGAACAGTTCCATTTCTTTCCCGATCTTACGGTGATCGCGTTTCTTAGCCTCTTCCAACAGAACCAGGTATTCTTCGAGCATCTTTTGTTTAGGGAAGGTAATTCCATAAACACGGGTCAGCATCTTGTTCTTTTCATTGCCACGCCAGTAAGCACCTGCTATGGAAGTCAGTTTTACCGCTTTGATGAAACCTGTATTCGGTAAGTGTGGTCCACGGCACAGGTCAGTGAAACCTCCCTGGTTATATACCGTAATGGTTCCATCTTCCAGCTCGCTGATAAGTTCTTGTTTCAAAACATCTCCTTTCTCAGCAAACATACGCAAGGCATCGGCCTTGGTGATTTCTTTTCTTATGATGTCGTGCTTTTCGCGTGCAAGTTCAATGATCTTCTTTTCAATCTTTTCAAGATCTTTTTCTGTGAG
>JACMKG010000023.1 GCA_014380255.1 Prolixibacteraceae bacterium
CCGGAATAATCGATGAGAAACTTATTGAACCCATTTTTCTCCAATTGATCCCTGTAATGAAATAAGGCAACCGGGATGACCGGATAAACAATGGTTATTCCATCTTTAACCGTAATCCTGAATTTCTTGTTGCTCTCATCTGCAAAGACATCTGATTGGTTCTTGACAGGCATACGCGAGTAAAACAGCTCCGGATAAAAATACAGTGAAACAATACCCTGCCTGTTTTTCATGGAAAGCAAATTATCCAGGTCATTTTCCAAAGGATAAACATAGTGCTGCATTTGCTCATCGGCTATGACTTTTACGGCTGCGTCATTTAAGGCATAAACATTTTCATTCGAACCAACCTTTGCACTTTTAGGCAGTAACATCTTTTGAGACAGATGACTGACAAAGAACTGATTAAACCCTGCATTGGTCATTTTAAGGGCTATATTCCTATAAAAATCCAGGTTGCTTTCGGATATGAACTTCGGAAATTCGATATGGATCTTATTCCTGTTCTGTAAATAGGCAGGGCTGGAGAAATCAAAGTTCGTCCAGTCTGAGCGCTTATACGAAAGTATGACTGCATCATAATCGTCGAAACGCAGCTTTGGGATCCATTCCGGGCTTCCTATCCGCACGAACAGCATCGGTTTGGTGGATTTGGAAGGAACAATCAGGCTGTTTTTCAATTCCTGTTTATTAATCACCTGCTTTTTAATCTCAGGCAAGGTATTGACATTCCCCAGGCGAGATGAGAAGCTTTGATTCTTCAGCCTGGTGAGCAGGATATCATCGCCCGCTTTTATTTTTGAAGTTAAATCAGTCGGGATGCTATACAGATTACCTTCTGCTTTAAAGTTCTCAACCTTCACATTAATCGGTTCATCCTCGTTGATATTCCGGATGCGCAACCGGTAGCCTTCTTCCAAAGGTATGCTGCTTTCAAACGAAATCGCCTTTTTAGTTACTTCTTTCACCTGCCCGATCAGTTTACCGGTCGAAGGATCATCCGTAATTCCGTCGCTCACGTTTCCGCCCAGAAAGTAAGAAGTCTTTTCCCGACCTGTATCCAATTCAAGCATTTTGGCAGCCTCGTCCATGTGCTGAGGATCATCAACCGCCATCCGGTAAGCTTTACAAACCTGGTATACGTAATCAGCCGATTTCATTCTTCCTTCAATTTTCAGCGAATGAATGCCAAGGGAGATGATCTTTCTTAGGTTGTTTAATTGCTGATTATCTTTTAGGCTGAACAAGGCATGTTTTTGCTCACGGTCAAAATAAATACGTCGGCAGCTTTGCTTGCACAGACCACGGTTAGCCCCCTGCCCTCCCGCGTAACTGCTGAAAAGACACATTCCTGAAAAAGAATAACACAAAGCCCCGTGAATAAAAAGTTCTAGCTCAGAGGTGCTTTCAGAGGCAATCTTCTCCAGTTCAGTCATCGTCAGTTCACGGGCAAGGACCGTTCGCATAAACCCTTTGTGGGCGCTGAAATTCACTCCCTCCGAGTTATGGTTTCCCATCTGGGTACTCGCGTGCAGTACCAATTTGGGAAAGAAACGTTTAGCGATATAATATACGCCCCAATCCTGAATAATGACTCCATCCACCTTTAGGGAACTTAAAAAAGATAAGATTTCGATCAACGAATCAATTTCCTTATTCTTTATCAACGTATTCAGGGTAATGTAAACTTTCACCTTGTTTTCGCGGGCTTTGCTGATGGCTAGCTGAAGCATGGGCCGTGTGAAGTTACTGGCCCTGCCTCGGGCATTAAACTCCTGCAAGCCCAGGTAAATGGCATCTGCCCCGCCGTTCAGGGCAGCATAGAATGATTCGGTATTCCCAACGGGAGCTAATAATTCAGGCTTCTTTGTCATGTAATAAATTATCGGTTCAAAAGTACAAAAATTAGAGTTGCCAGAAGTTGATGAACCATCAGTAGTGAATGGAAGATGTATAACTGAGTTTTTCTTAACCTCCCTGAATATTGATCACAGCTAGAAGTTTACGTTCTGAAGGGACGTAAAACCCCAGAGCAGCATGAGAAAGAGCAGATCAACCGGAAATGTGGTGGTGGCTATGTACTAA
>JACMKG010000182.1 GCA_014380255.1 Prolixibacteraceae bacterium
CAGCCGCTATGCCGCACTGGCCGGAGCATTTTTACTCACCCTGTATTACTTTGCCTATCCACCCTTTGGCAACCCGATGATGAATGCCTCGGATGGTCATCTGTTTATGGTCGATAAACTGTTTATCGAAGCCGCAGCCCTACTGTTTCTTTTCTTTTACCGTGAACAGGGTTTTAGCGTTGACACCTTTATGGCTATTTACCGCAAGCGCCAGAAATCACCGGTCAATGAATCCGAGGCCAATCCATCTCGTCGTGAAGCGATAAAAAACCTGGCTACCTTACCCGTGTTGGGTGCCATGGGCTGGGGAGCAGTCAATAACTTCAACACTTATGGGGTAGATGTCATGTCAGGGGCTACAATCCAAATCAAACAGGCGGCCTTGAGTGAGCTTAAAGGCAAGCTTCCAACCGGCAAGATCGGCAAGCATGAGATTAGCCGGTTGATTGCAGGAGGTAACTTAATAGGAGGATGGGCGCACGCGCGTGATTTGATTTATGTACCCGAACTCTTCAGGGCATACAATACGGAAAAGAAGGTTTATGAAACGTTGATGCTTGCAGAGCAGGCAGGAATCAATACCATCAATATTGGTTTTCCATCCAATCCTTTGCTGGCTAAGTATAAAAAGATGACCGGCAGCAAGATAAAGATCATTTCACAGGTAGGACCTAACCTTGACAACAATGCCCTTTCAAAAGTTGGAGCACATACCGACAAGAAACTTTATTTTGAATTTATTGACCAGGCCATTGATATGGGAGTGGACATTATCCAGGTGCAGGGCAACTGGTGCGACTGGCTGGTGCGGGATAACAAACTGGAAGTGATTGATGAAATGCTATCCCACATCCGTCAGCAAGGTTACACCGCCGGATTGGCTGCCCATTCTGTTGAATCGCTTATTGCATGTGCCGATCAGGGAATTATTCCGGATTATTACATGAAAACCATGCATCACGACCAATATTGGTCAGCCCATCCACGCGAGAATCGTATTCCCTTTGAAGTGGATGGCAAAAATCACCTGGATCACAATCGTTTCCACAACAACATGTTCTGTCTTTTCCCTGAACGTACGGTAGAATTTGTAAGCAAGGCAACCGTACCGGTTATGGGCTTTAAAGTTTTGGCAGCAGGGTCCATTGAACCTAAAGACGGTTTCAAGTGGGCGTATGACAATGGGGCAGACTTTATTTGTGTTGGGATGTTCGATTTTCAGATAGTGAACAATGTCAATATTGCCATGGATTGCATTCAGAAAACTACCAGAAACAGGGAATGGTACGGCTAAATTAATAACTATAACCTGGCATGAACAGCCATGACGACATATCCTTGCCAGTTCTGTTTAATTCCTTTAAACATCACCGGGGCTACATCCTGGAGCTGCTGGCAAGCGCCTCGCCTGAAACAGTGGCCACGTTACTGGAAACGGTGAGCAACAATTATGTCGACATCTATTACGGAACACTGAGCCCTCAGGCTATCGGCCAGGCCGTTACCGATATCTTAAAGAAAAGAAAGGTGTTCAAGGCGGATGATTTTACCTCGTGGGTTGATTCAAACAATGGATATCAGCTGCTCACTTTAGAGGATCGATCAGAATGGATCGTTCGAAGAAGCAATGAAGAGGATCGGTATATCCATTTGCATCCTTCGCGCACAGGGGCGTATTCCATACGCTTTAAAGGTTCCACGCTAAAGACCGTATATCTGTTAAGAGCTTATTCCATCCATTCCACAGACGCGATATCCCTGGAAGCAGTGAACCGGGTTAGAAAACAGGTGGGTCTTTCACCTGTAAAAAATAGGAATCGAAGCAACGGCATTGTCCATTGCTTTGAGAAGTTCTTTTCTCCAGATTTGTAAAACCTGTCCGCTATTTCCTCTATCACTGATTTAATTCCTTTGTTCTCACACCAATAATTCCAAGCTTGAAAGGTCGTTTATAGAGCCAAATCTATTCATCTATCTAAAGGTTTATCAGCAGGTGATCTCCATTCAAACGGATCCCTACCCGTTGATTGGAAATATATTCACGAGGCAGCCTGCCTTATAATTCAAGCCTTTGCTTCATTGAACTCAGGTCGTTTCTTCCTTGTTATTCTATCAGATGAACCTATTATCCATACCTCTGCGTAAAAGAGATTGGAACTTGTGCTAAGGGATACATCTGAATTAAAGCAAGTAAATTGAAACATAAAACAATAGCTTATGAACCATGTTAGTATGCGGTTTTATGAAGAATTGAATGATTACCTGCCTGGGTCAATGCGCCAGGCTTGGGTAGATAATCAGGTTGAAACACAAACCTCTGTTGGAGAAAAGATTCAATCACTGGGGATTCCATTGGATAAAATTGATTTAATTCTGGTCAATGAGCATTCCAAAGACTTTGACTACCAGCTTCAGGATGGTGACCGGGTATCCGTATATCCGGTCTTTGAATCTTTTGATATCTCTGATATTATCCAGGTAAGGGAAAAGCCACTGCGCGATCCAAAGTTTATCTGTGATGTCCAATTGGGGCGCTTATGCAAATACCTGCGTATGCTGGGCTGGGATACCCATTATTCAAACCTATATACCCCCGAAGACTTGATAGAACTTTCGTTGGAAGAAAAACGCATTATCCTTACCCGCAATGTAAGGCTTGCCCGAGATAAACAAGTAACCCATGCTCTGTGGATACGGTCATCAGATGCGTTGGAACAGCTCAAAGAAGTAATGAATAAACTGCATTTATCTGAGCAGGCTGATCCATTGACCCGGTGCCTTGTCTGTAATGGAATACTTGTGCCGGTTGATAAACAGGATATACTCCATCGGCTTGAACCGCGCACAGCAAAATACTACACCGAATACTTTCATTGCCTTACATGCGATCAGATTTACTGGAAAGGGTCTCATTATGAAAACATGCTCAAATTCATTCAACTGAATATCCAAAAACAATTAACCTCCTAAATGGATAATCTATGAAACTGATTCCGATTAAGGTAGAAAGCCAGCCCAGCACAGAAGGAGGAGAATATCCAGTCAGCTTCACGTGGAGGGATATTAATTATGAAATAAAAGAGATTGCAGATCGCTGGTATCAGGCACAGCCGAGCCCCGAAGAGCCTGTGGCCAATTATTTTAAGGTTCGCACCGCCAGTAAAAGCATTTTCATCATCAAACATGTATTAGATAGCGACGATTGGTTTTTAGTAACTCCCGAAGAACCGGTTATCGGGTTTTCTTTCAATTGAAAACTTTACAAGACTTAGAAAAATAGACTTTAAACTGAATAAGGTGATTAGAAACACCTTTGTAAAGTCCATATATACTCCTGATAAAACAACAGGTGTAGATCAATTATCCAGTAGAATATTAAGGTATAAAAACATGCCTGATCCTTAGGCTTTCAGCATAATATTTACTATCTTTTACCATTAAATCCAAAGGACCCATGCATCATGAGCTTTACCACAAGAATTATGCTTCTGGCATTATTATCGGGTTGTTTTATGCCTGTAAA
>JACMKG010000183.1 GCA_014380255.1 Prolixibacteraceae bacterium
AGATCACAGGCCGCGGTTCGGATAAAGAAGTATATCATGTAGAGCTATCGCTTAAAGGATCAGGAATCACTTATGAGCCGGGCGATTCGGTAGGTATTGTTGCCTACAATCCACCTTCACTGGTAGATGCGATCCTTCAGTTCAAGGGTTTTGAAGGCTCAGAAAAGGTGAATATTAAGGAAGGGGAACTTACCTTGAAGGAAGCCCTTTCTTCATATTTAGAAATTACTGTATTGAATCGTGAGGTTATTCAGCGCTACCAGGAGGCTACGGGTCATTCAAAGCTAAAGGAAGTCGTAGACAATGAAAACCTGTTGAACCATTACCTCTACGGGCATGATGTGCTGGATTTACTCGAAGAGTTTCCTTCTGAGTTGACGGCACAGCAATTGGCAGAGATTCTGCGTAGCTTTCCTGCCCGTTTATATTCGATTTCATCCTCTCAGGCCGCTGTAGGCGATGAAGTGCATGTTACGGTCTCCAGAGTCCGCTATTCGCATAAAGGACGTGAAAGATCAGGTGCATGTTCCAGTTATCTGGCCGATCAGATAGAGGTTGATTCACTGGTTTCGGTATTTATTGAAAAGAACCCGGCCTTTAAGCTTCCCGAAGACCATCAGACACCCGTTATTCTGGTAGGAGCAGGCACTGGTGTTGCTCCATTCAGGGCTTTTCTGCAGCACAGGGAAGCGAACAATCAAAAAGGTAATACCTGGCTTTTCTTTGGCGAGCGCCGCTTTCATTCAGATTTTCTTTACCAGGTTGAATGGCAGAAACTACTCAAGGATGGGACATTGGAAAAACTGGATGTAGCCTTTTCCCGTGATCAGGAGCAAAAGATCTATGTTCAGCATCGTCTGCTTGAGAAGCAAAAGGAAATATACGCCTGGCTTAGCAAAGGGGCAAGCATTTATTTGTGTGGCGATATGAAGCTGATGGCCCGTGATGTGCAGAAAGCTTTGCTTCAGATATTTGAAACTGAAGGCGGGATGAGTGAAGAGAAAGCTGTTGAATACCTTAAGAAACTGAAAAAGGAAAAGCGATTTCAGACGGATGTTTATTAAGGGGATACGGGTAGCAAAAAATGCGGCTGGCGGCTAGCTTCTGGCAAGAAATGCTTCGATCACAGGCAATGGAAGATAAAAGCTAAATGGTTTTGCAAGCAGCCAGTAGCAAGCAGCTAGTAGCTATCCGCCAGAATTAATAATTTTAAGTGACGACGAACAAAATCAATCATGGAATGTCTTAGTAAGTATAAATACTTACACGTTCATTCTAAATAACCTGAATGAGATGAGTGATACAATAAATTGGAAAGAGTTATCGGAATTAGAGCGCATTAAGTACGAGAGTAATTATCTGCGCGGAACATTGGTGGAGAGTCTGGCTGATCCGCTTACCGGTTCATTGGCCTTTGCGGATACCCAGTTATCCAAGTTTCATGGGATGTATCAACAGGCAGACCGTGATCTCGACAAGGAGCGAAAACGCCAGAAGTTGGAGCCTGCCTATTCCTTTTTGATCAGGGTACGTATCCCGGGTGGAGTAGTGAAGCCTGCGCAATGGCTTCAGATGGATTCTATTTCTGAACAATATGCCAACCATACACTCAAGCTCACCACCCGTCAGGCTTTCCAGTTGCATGGAGTGATTAAGACCAACCTGAAGAAGACCATTCAGGAAATCAATGCCGGGCTGATGGATACCATTGCTGCCTGCGGTGATGTGAACCGCAATGTGATGAGTCATCCCAACCCTTCGGAATCACCATTGCATGCTGAAATACATGAACTGGCAAGGGTTATCAGCGAGCATCTGCTTCCTTCAACGACCGCCTACCATGAGATATGGCTGGATGAGAAGTTAATAGCAGACAGCAAAAAAGATGTTGAACCCATTTATGGAGATAGGTACCTGCCCCGTAAGTTTAAAATAGCAGTCGTGCTTCCCCCCTACAATGACAGCGATGTGTTCTCACAGGATCTTGGCTTTATTGCCATTGTGGAGAAGGGCAGAATTGTTGGCTACAACGTGGTGGTAGGAGGGGGGATGGGTTCTACCTTCGGCATTCCGGAGGCTTATCCAAGACTAGCTGATGTGATTGGCTTCTGCCTTCCGGAGCAGGTAGTTGATGTGGCTGAAAAGATATTGCTCGTTCAGCGTGACAATGGTAACCGCCAAAACAGGAAACTCTCTAGAATGAAGTATACCATTGATAACCGTGGGCTGGATTGGTTTGTGAATGAAGTGCAAAAATACCTTGGTTATGAACTTCAGTCGGCAAGGCCTTATTCTTTTACCCGCAATGGTGATCGTTATGGCTGGAAGAAAGGATCAGATTCAAAGTGGAGCCTAACCCTTTTTGTAGAGGGTGGGAGAGTTGCAGATAGAGGTGACTTCAGACTTAAATCAGCGCTTCGTGAAGTGGCCAAAAGCATTACCGGACTCTTTATCCTGACGGGCAATCAAAATCTGATCATAGCCAATGTTACTTCAGAAGAAAAGATAATTATAAGTCAATTGCTGAAAGAGCATGGTGTATTGCCGGGCGAACTTTCAGGACTGCGTCAGAATTCCATTGCCTGCGTGGCCCTTAATACCTGCGGATTGGCTTTTGCTGAAGCAGAAAGGTACTTGCCTTCGCTCATTAGTAAAATAGAAGGTATTTTGGAGCAATACGGCCTTTTAAAGGAAGAAATAGTGATTCGTATGACAGGATGTCCCAATGGCTGTGGAAGGCCCTATCTGGCTGAAATAGGCTTTGTGGGTAAATCGGAAGGTCATTATAATCTTTACTTAGGGGGTAATTTCAACGGTACGCGTTTAAATACACTGTACAAGGAAACCCTCACCGAAGAAGAGATTCTTACCGAGCTGCAACCCATCATTGCTGATTATGCCGGCAACAGATTGGAAGGCGAGAAACTGGGCGACTTTGTAATCCGCAAGCAGTACGTGAAAGAAACAATGAAAGGATCCGATTTCAGGCATTAGAAGGTTAAAATAGAAATTGAGAAACAGAAACAATTAACTTGAATAAAAAGAGTGTATAAAAAAAGCCTCAGGCGGCTAGCGGCTGGCAAGAGATGCTTCGATCAGAGTTAATGAAAGATGATGGCAGCATGGTTTTGCTAGTTGCCAGAAGCTAGCAGCTAGTAACCAGCAGCCAGCAACTTGAATGAATTAATATATAGTCAGAACAACAAACGAAAAAACAATAAGATGAAAACTCCTGTATTTTTTATAGCCGAGCGGTTGTCGAAAGCTACGCGGCAGTGGTTGCAAAAGCAACAGGTTCAGTTTATTGAAAAACCCTTTTCCAGGGTAGAGTATAAAAAACCTAATTTGAAGTTCTTTGAAACGATGGCTCAGAGTCCAAAACAATGGATTGTAACCAGCACTTATGCAGCACACTGGCTTGTAAGGTTTGGGTCGAAAATTGGATTAACTCCCAATGACCGCCTATACTGCTGGTCGGATAGGCAGGCTGAGGTGTTGAGCCAGCTGAACCTTCCGGTAGGTGTTGCCTCATATTCCAACTCTTCAGAGCTGGCATCCAAGGTTATTGATGAGAATAGGGGCGAATCAGCTATTTTTCTGCATGGCGATAAGCTGCACAATGATATCAGCGCGGTTCTTGCCCGGTATTTTATTCCATATTCCGAAGTGGAAGTATATAGGAATACGCCTGTTGAGCAGATGGTATCCGGAATGTTTGATGCCTACCTGTTTTTTAGTCCTGCAGGTATCGATAGTTTCAAGGCTTCAGGTAACTTTCCCAACCCACAATCCGTAGTGTTGGCAAACGAAAACTCTACAGCCCGTGAAGCATGGCGATTATTCACAAATACTGTGTATCTTTCACCTGAAAAAGAGGAGTTGTCATTTGTCCAATATGCTCTTAACCGTTGGAGGAAGGAGCACGAAGAATAAATCTGTCGAATAAAGCCTGTTCTTATGAAAAAAAGGATCATATCAATATCTATTCTTGGATGCGGATGGTTAGGAGTGCCACTGGCAAAGCATTTTATACAAAGAGGCTGGCCTGTTAAAGGGTCTGTCACCTCAGACGATAAGTTTGAATTGCTGCGTCACGCTGGCATTATACCTTTCCGTATTATGGTATCAGATACAGAAGTACTCATGGATGATCCTGATTTCTTTCATGCCGATGTATTGATTATCTCTATTCCGCCAGAAAGAACTGAAGATGTAGAACAGGTTTTTCCTTCTCAGATAAGGCGGCTGATTCCCTTTATTCAACATTCAGGTATTCAGAAAGTTATTTTCATCTCTTCCACTTCGGTGTATCCTGAACAGAATCAGGTGGCAAGGGAGGAAGACCAGCTAATGCCTGACAAGGCCAGTGGCAAAGCATTGTTGGAGGCAGAGAGCCTGCTCCGGGAGCAATCAACATTTAAAACCACTATCATCCGCTTTGGCGGATTAATTGGCATAAACAGGAATCCTGCACGTTTTCTTTTAAAGTCTTCCCAGCCCATTGAAGATGTTCCGGTTAACCTGATTCATCAGGATGACTGCATTGAAATAATTACAGGAATCATTGACCAAGAGGTGTGGGGCGAGACTCTGAATGCCTGCTGTCCGGAACATCCGATGAAGAAAGACTTCTATACCAAGGCTGCCTTGCAAACCGGGTATGCCATACCAGAAATGTCAGAACAGAGCAAAGCTTACAAGGTTGTTGACAGCAGTAGGCTTATCCGTAGGCTCAACTACGAATTTATTTATCCAAACCCGATGGATTATCTTGAAACCCTTTCTCAAACATAAGCCATCATTTATCCATTAATTACTGCATGGGTTTTCTTATTTCAATAGTTGGCGCCGGTCCGGGGGATCCGGAATTGCTGACGGTAAAGGCTCTGAAGCGTATTCAGGAAGCCGATTATGTGCTGCATGATGCTTTGGTAAGTGAAGCAATTCTCAACCTGGCCAGGCCTGAAGCCCAGAGGGTATATGTAGGTAAAATTTACCTTGATGGGCAGGATCAGACCGATCGGCAGGAAGCCATTCATGAAATGATTATCGATCTTGCGGCTAAAGGACATAAAGTCGTTCGTCTGAAGTCGGGCGACCCTATGATATTTGGAAGGGGTGCCGAAGAAATCAGGTTTTGTATTGAGAATAATCTGAGCTACGAAGTCATTCCCGGCATAACCTCAGCCCTGGGAGCTGCTTCTGAGTATGGAATACCTCTTACCGAGCGAGGCAAAAACAGCATGGTGCTCTTTGGTACAGGCAGCTATTGTGAAGGTGATTTTTGTGATCTGGAATCGTTTGTGTCGGTGCTCAATTCAGGATCACCCATCATCTTTTTCATGGGACTCAGCAAGCTTGTCCGGTTGGCTGAACGTCTTGTAGAGCGGTCAGTATCCCCTGAAACAAAGGTTCATATTCTAAGCAAGGTATCTCAACCCGGCGCCTCAGCCATTGAAGGAACCCTTACCACTATTGGCTCCCTGATTGAAATCCATCAACCTCCCATGCCTGCCCTGGTGATAATAGGCAGGAATGCGGAACGGTTAAGGAATTTATGAACCCAATGAATGGTGAAGGATTAAAAATAAAAGCTGAAGAGACTAAGCTACCTCCTGGCTTTTCTTTGTTTTACGATACAGGTAAGTGTTGAAGATATTTCGTTTGGCAAACCTTAATTGCTTGTCAGAATTGACCAGTTTGGTATATACAGTTTTGGGGACGCCAAAGTACTCGTAAGTCGAGCCATCCATGAATGTGACTTCCAGCAAAAGTCCTTTGTGTTTATAATCCGCAATGTTTGATTCATTAATAGTAGTATTGTATTCTTCCAGGTTGGCTTCAATCGTTTCAGGTGCAATACTTACCAGGAAATGATAGGCATCAATAATTTGCCTGCTTTTCTGTTCAGCTTCAACCCGCATGTCATCACCTTCCTGAAATTTGTCAGGGTGCCATTCTTTCACCAGGCTTCTATAAGTTGTTTTTAAGTTTTTGAGGTCCATGTCTTGTTCAACATTGAACAATTTCTTGTATTCATTGATACGCTTCATAAGTGTTATTTTCTTAATTTCCTGGTTACAGGCTTGTTAAACTGTCAAAGAACCATTCCCCGACTATTATTAATGCGGCGCAAAATTACAGTTTTAATAATACTGAATGCTAAGCCTATATTATTTCTGTATCATTTTTACTATTAACGTGAGTTCGATGTAAGTATCGTTGTTTTTGAAGTACGAGTAACAGAGTGCCTAAGTGCCTAAGCATCTGAGTACTTTAGTGCCTTAGTACCTTAGTACATAAGAAAGACAAGTTTCACCTTTTTGATTTTTAGATGATTAGAGAATTGATATTCTCTGAAAAGGAGTATATGATCAGTGTCCTGTATTGAATAGGTATATTATCTCTTTGTAT
>JACMKG010000184.1 GCA_014380255.1 Prolixibacteraceae bacterium
CGTTCAGGGTATAGTCCATAACAATGGCATTCTCCCATACATCGGTTTCCTGATTCTTTACTTCGGAAGTGGACTTAATCAGGTTTCCGCTGGTGTCATAGGTGTTGGTGGTTTTCAATGTATCTTCCCAGTTGTTGTCTATCCATTCCTGGATAAACATCTCGTGAAACTTTGGTTCGTCTTGTGCCCAAATAACCAAAGTCAAAAACATTAAAGTTGTAAATAAGTAAAGTTTTGTTTTCATAGTATTTGTTTTAGAAATTTATACGCATGCCTTTTTATATGAATGTGTTATTTATATAGAAAGTTATGAAATATCTATGAAAATCACAAGTTTACAGAATAGTAAATGATCAAATTATCAACTATTTACGGGGTTTGGCTATGAACCTTCTATTGCTTTTTTATGAATAATACTTCGGATGATTCATGAATTGGGGCAGTTCCCATAGGAAAGTGATCGAATACTTTATGTTTTTTATGAATGAATGTTTAACTTTGCGCCTCATTATTTCCAGGACTGTTTGATTCTATCCGATGAAACAAAATACAACTGAACTATGGATTCGATTTGCCGACAGTCTTCGAAGATTCATCCATTCAAAAGTTAAGAATGATGTGCTGACCGATGACCTTTTGCAGGAGACCTTTATCCGCATCCATTCAAAGATCGATACCCTGCAGGATGATACAAGGGTTCAGTCGTGGGTCTACCAGATTGCCCGAAACATCATCTATGACCATTTCCGAAAATCAAATCCTGAGTCCATAGCTGAAATGCCGGAAGTAGAAGATGCCAAGCATGAACAGGATGAGGCTATGACAAACACGGTTCGTGACATGGTGCTGTTGATGGAAGACCTTCCCGAGCAGGACTGCCAGGCCCTTTGCCGGGTTGAATTTGAAGGAATGAGCATCCGGGAATTTGCTGAAAAGACAGGTATCTCCTATACGGCCGCCAAATCAAGGGTAGCCAGGGCCCGCAATAAACTAAGCGATTTGCTGATGAACTGCTGCCATTACGAATTCGACCGATACGGTACGGTGATCAGCTACCATCCCATTAAATGCTGTTGTTGCCATCAGCAATAATCAATTTTGATGAAACTATTTTACTCTGATCTGCTGCCTATGAGAAACCGGACTTCTACTTTCTCATTGCCATGGATAATGAGATCATTCAGCAATACAGCAAATTCTTCGGACGGATCATCCATATAACTCTGGATCGTATACTTGCCAGGAATCACTTTCAGACTATAATAGCCTGAATCATTACTCAAGGTTTTAATGTTCATCTCCTTAATCCATACATTTGCATCGGGGATAACATTTTTTTTGTCCGGGGCATAACATACCCTTCCGTAAATCAGGGCGGAATCCTTCAGTTGAACATCAACTGATCTGTTAATAATCAGTGATGTACTGGGATAATAGACTACTTGGCGGCAAGAACTTAAAGTGATCAAAAATGGCAGGATTAGCAACAATCCTGCCTTTAAAAGACTATTAATGAATTTCCTTATTTTCATTATTTTACCTTTTTTAAATTCTTCTCCAACTCATTTATATCGGTCTCTACCTTGGTTTTTCAACTATTGGAAAATTGATCCACTTTCATTGTTAATTCTTCGAATCACTTAAAGGTAAGCCATAAAAGGGAGATTTTGTAATATAAAAATGATTTTATTTAAGAGAAGTCAGCTGTTTTATTCAATTGGTTTTAAGCCGAATCTTTTTTTTGATAACTCAATACCTCATCAATACTGCCTCCATACATGTTTAATGGTAAATAGGGAGTTAACAGGGTGTAAATAGGTAGATCATAGGTTCATGAACCTATGATCTACCTATAATGTACCTATAAGCTACCTATTATCTACCCGTAAACCATTGAGCATGTATTGAAGATGTTTTGAGAAGGTATAGAGGAAATGGAAATGGGTTACCGTACACTAAAATGTCAAAAGGAAAGAGAGTGTCATTTCTTTTCAATATAACCCTCACTAATCTGTCTTGATCGAGTCTTTGCTTGTTAATAGCTTGTGTGTTTGAAAGTACTCAAGCAACAGGAAAATCCATTATAATCGAACCTGAATGTCCCGATAGTTCGGGAGGACTATGACTCTTCTCCAATCGGTATCACAGGTGTGTATTTTGTTATTCTTTGGATGGGATACCTGTTTTTTGCGTCCATTTTAAAAATTCACGTCTATGGGGTATAAACAAAAATTATTCACCCTATAATACTTTTAAAATGGAACAGATTACTTACATCCTTACCTTTGTCTTTCAATCATTTTTGCACGTGTGGCCTTATCTGCTCATTACCATTCCGCTTGCCGTGTGGATGAACCTGAGCGATTTTTCAAGACACTTTAAGTCCCTTATGACCAAATCGCCCTGGGTGTCTATCCTGTTGGCCACCGTGGTGGGTGCTTTCAGTCCGTTTTGCTCCTGCGGGGTGGTCCCCGTTATTTCATCTCTTTTGCTTGGCGGGGTGCCTTTAGCTCCTGTTTTTGCCTTCTGGGTAGCCTCCCCGTCAATGGACCCCGAGATATTTTTCTTGAGCGTTTCGGTACTTGGATGGAAATTGGCCGTATGGCGACTGGCCAGTACTTTTTCTATAAGCCTGATGGCGGGGATTATCACCCATTTTCTAGTAAAATCGGGCTATATCACCAGTTATCTGAAGGAGGAAAATGATAAAAAGACTGCTTTTTTCTTAAACCAATTCCTTAAGTCCCTAGGTAATTTTTTGCGCGGTCAAGCCGGAAAGATCATTCCTGCCGTTTCTGGGACTTCTTCGCCTTCGCAGCTACAGTTTAACGGCATGGCTGTTACCTGTTGTGCCGGAATTAAACAAACTCCTGTTTCCTGCGCATGTTCAAAATCAGAACCAGCCGCTAAAGACATTTCGCTAAGGGAAAAAATAGTGAAAGAATCATTAAAGTCGGTTTGGATGATCAGTAAGTTCATGGGCCTTGCCTTTTTACTCAATGCCTTGCTCAACCTGTATGTTCCCCAGGAATCTGTTGGAAGGCTGTTAAATCAGCAAGGTTTTGTATCGGTAATTATTGCGGCTTTGCTGGGAGTTCCGGTTTATACAAGCAACCTGACGGCCTTGCCATTGGTGAGCGGGCTTCTTCAATTAGGACTGCATCCTGGGGCGGCACTGGCATTTTTGATTTCTGGCCCTATGACCACCATCCCGGCTATGGTAGCAATTTATGGAATTGCCAGCCGCAAAGTGTTTGGGTTATATGTTTTTTTCGCTTTGTTTGGAGCCCTGCTCTTTGGAATGCTTTACTTTTTTCTGGGTTGAAATTCGCGCATTCAGGTAAAGACCACATCCCCGTCGCCATCCTGAAAATGAGGATGTTTGCGAAAAAGGCCTTCGAGGCGGGTGGAAATAGCGGCCAGTCGTCGAATGGGCTTTCTGAAAATAAAGGGGTGGGGGGCTGAATGCATCGCATTTACCAGCCCGGCACGGAAAAGGGTAAGGGTTACAGCATCATTCAAAACGGCTTGCCGGTAAATTTCTTTCAGGATCAGCGGGGCATTTTTCTCATCAAAATAAGCGTAAGGCACTTTCATGTGTCCGTCGCGGAGGGAGATCAATAAAAGGCCGATGGTGTTGCCAGATTTCGATAAATGAAGGAAATACTGCTCAAAACTTTTTACAATGTGCGAAAAGGGATAGTCGAATGCCGCTTTAGAGGCATCGTTTGCCTGGGCGGTAACCCATGGGTATCTGACAATCCATTCCAGCTCTTTGCCGCTTCGGCCAATAAACTCATTTTGTGAATGCTGTTCAATGTAAGAGTACAACGGTTCATTCAATTCCTTTCGTTTTTCAACCTTGATATTCTGGTCCTTGAACCGGATTTGATTGACCCTTCTCAAAGGGGAAAAAAGCACATTCAGGGTTTTGTCTGAAAACGTGAGCAGCGGCTTTATTTTTTGAAAGGAAGGCATTCTTGCAGGAAGCACTTCGTTCAGGTTGAATTTTAAAAAGCCGCGCATACCGGGCGCAAGGGCCGGGAATTCAAACCAGTTGGTTTTCTGAAGGATGCTTAGGGTGTGGGGCGTCATATCGGTCAAAAACATGCGCTGGCCGCATTGGGCAAAGGCTTTCATAAAAAGGGGCAGGGCAAGCCTTCGTCCCATATCCCCGTTGACCCACCAGCAGGTATTGGAACTGGCCCGTTGTTCAGATATCCCGTTGACCGCATCGGGAAGGATTCCTGCCAACCCTGCAAGGTTTTTTCCCTCATAGGCAATAATCAGGGCCACATCATCAGCCTTGGCCCTTGGGTTTTTGGATTGGGAAACGGCCCTTAAAACGGTGATGGGCTTTGGCTCAAGCTGCTGCCACAGTTCACTTGTGGCAAAGTGATTCAATTCGCCGATAGTAATTTCCCGGATTTGCATTTAAGGTTGCTTTTTTTCAATCAAATCGACAAAATCGCCAAAACACGTGATGCCAATAATTTCCATGATGTCGAAAGTCACCCCGAATTCTTTTTCTATGGAAGAGATCAAAAGCACATGGTTCATCGAATCCCATTTTTCCACATCGACCGAGGTGGTCGATTCGGTAATGCGGGTATTTTCACCAAATACCTTTTTGGCTGTAACTTCTATGCGGTTGAATATTTCTTCTCTGCTCATACTTGGGTATTTAAAAAGCGGTACAAAAAGAACTGGTTGAAGGGCATAAATCCTGATTTGGCATACAAGCCTTCCCCTTTGGGTGTGGCATGTAAAATTATGGGTTTTTGGGACTTTTGAGTCACCTGCCACACGATTTGTTGAACCATCAGATGAGCGAATCCTTTTCGCCGGGCCGATTGGTCGGTTGCAATCATGTAAAGGCCCGTTGAATTTCCGGAATCGTAGACCAGCATCGTGGAAATGCCCACCCCCTTGTACTTCAGCAAAAACAGCTCAACGCCGGGGCTGTTCCTCAGGCTTTCAATCAGGGCCGGATCAAACTGGGTAGGGGCAATCAGTTCAGTAGAAACAATCCTGGCCCATTGCTGCCTGTCCTCGGGAAGTTGAAGGCTTACGATCTGAACCTCTTCAGGCAGCTCAGGGGCAGCCATGTCGGCAGCATATTCCCTGGCCATTCCTTTCCATCCAAGGAAAGGGAAAAAGCCTTTGGAACGTAAAAAAGGATCTGTTTGATGGATGTTTTCCCCCGTGGCAATAAGCACTTCAGGATAAATGCCTTCCTGCACTTTTTTGAATAGCGCAGAATAGGATTCAACCTGCACTATCCCGGGTGAAACCCTGTAGATGATGCGCGGCCAAATTCCTGGATGATTGCTGATCATCGACCACTGGTCCTGATTGTCTGAATAGATTCCCTGGCATTGGGCTACCTGATCATAAAAGGCATACAGGTTATTGCCAATTTCCTGTTCTGTGTTATTCATAAATTTGACTTTTGTACTGCTCAAAGAGTACCGGTTTATCTACTTTACCTGCTGAATTGATTGGAAATTGGCTGACCGAAATGATCTTCTCCGGAATCAGGGGAGAAGGAAGCACATTCTTAAGCAATTCTTTAAGCTTTTCAGGCGGTATGCCGCATTGAGCTGTAAAAACGACCATACTATCCGTACCGCTCTTATTTTTGAATGTAAAGGCCCTGGATTGGGAGCCTCCGGTAAGCTGGCTGATGGCATATTCTATTTCGGCAGGCTCGACCCGGTATCCGCTTATTTTTAACTGATCATCTTTGCGGCCGCAGAAGTAAAGGAAGCGTTCCCGATCCTGGAAAACCAGGTCGCCGCTGCGGTAATATCTCTCTAGCAGCCCCTCTTTTTCATACATAAAGAAAGATTTGCTCTCTTCTGAATTCAGATAATTTTCCATTACCTGAGCTCCTCCAATGCACAATTCTCCTTTAGCCCCTTCAGCTACCGGATCGTTGTTTTCATCCAGAATCAGTATTTTTACTTCTTTCAAAGGTTTGCCAATGGAAATGATTCCATTGTATACTTTTTGATTCAACTGATTAATCTCTGTTCGATGAATCGTGGAAGTGATGGTCGTTTCCGTGGGGCCGTATATGTTTGATATTTCGGCATGGGGAATGCATTTGCTCCATTCGCTGACCAGCTCATAAGGCAATGCTTCTCCTCCAAAATGTGAATGCTTCAGTAAGTCGAATCGCATGGACTTAAAGTACGGGCGAAGAAAATTTAGAATCGATGGGGTAAACTGGGTCCAGGTGATGGCGTGCTGCTGAAGGATACTTACAATCGACAGGTATTTAAAGCCTGCAGGGGGTAAGGTATAAACGCTTGCTCCCAGCAACAGGGGAATCAGGTAACCGGTAAAAGCTGCATCGGAGGTCAGATCGTACGTCTGAAGGAAACGATCCGAGGCGGTTAAATCAGGATAAAGCTCTAAAAAGCCATGCACAAACGCATCCAGGTTATCCGTGTTAATCGGAACACCTTTGGGTTTGCCCGTACTTCCGGAGGTAAAAAGGATGTAAGCCCGGTTGGCTTCCCGGCTGACAGTTAAGGGTGCCTGGCTTTTTACCTCCTTGGTATTGATTTTTATGGCCTCCAACTCCTCGACCGAAGGAGTGACCTCGGAGGTGAACAGCAGTTCGAGGAACGATTGTTTTATCTTTTCGTTGTTGACAGCTGTCGGGTGAAGCGGGTGAAGCGGTACTACGTGGCAGCCTGAGAACCAGATTGCAAAAATGGAAGCGAAAGTTTCAATGCTGTCATGGCATATCACACCTACCGGAAGGCCACTCTTGCCCCCTGTATGGGTATGCAGCAGCTGCTGGCTTCCGGAAATGTATTGCGTGAATTCGGCATAGGAAAAATAACGGTTGGCTATGCAAAAGGCCGTTTCAGCACTGTTTTCCTTAAAAGTGTCCTTGTATTTCTCCCAAAGATTCATTGTCGGCTAACTTTATTTTTACCAAATATTGATTTCAGATAATACCACAGATATTCTGTACGGATGATCTTTTTCCCTGGCGCGTTCTCCTGAGATTCCATGGGGATGCGTTGAAGATGACGGGGCATGGTTTCATCTTTGATGCCGGCCGTGCCAAAGCTCAGATCCCATAATTCATCCTTACGGGCCCTTTCAAAAACGGCATCCGATACGTTGAAATCGGTATAGGGAAATGCAAAAGCCCTTAGTGGAGGATTCAGCTCCCGGGTGATGTAATCCATGCTGGATGAAATCTGTTCCATGATTTCATCCTCTGAACAAAGGAAGAATTCACGGTGATCCATTCCGTGGGCCCCTATCAGGAAGCCATCCGATTCAAGTTCCCTGATTTGCTCCAGGGACATATACGGTTTTTCATTAGCTAGAAAATGGCCAAAGTTAACATCAAAGATCCGGGCTGTCTGGTCCAGCAGCCAGTTGTCGGTATACACGGTGTTGTGCAGGAATTGGGTTAAATTGTTATTGTTGAACCGGTTTTGTAAAAGCTTAGTGCTCTGCTTTAACTCGGCAGGGGTAGACTTTTTTTCCTTGATTGTATGCAGAATCAAGCTTGCCTTGTGGCGATGGAAAAGATCCCGGTTATCCACAAAGGATGGGTTGATGAAAAAGGCTGCCGGTATTCCTTTTCTTCTCAGAATGGGAGCGATGACATGATAACAGGAAGCTAGTCCATCATCAAATGTAGGAAAAAAAAGCTTTTTTCTTGACCTTCCCCTATTAGCCGACAGCTTTACCAGGTCATCCATGTGGGCCGGTTTATAATTCTTTAGCAAAAAATCCAGATCACGTTCAAATTCTTTAGTTGTCGGAGCACGGTAAAGCTGCGCTAAATGAGGCAAAGGCTGGTCTGAAACGGCATGCCAGAAAGGCAACACAAAACGATGGTTGTTGAAAGGCGATAACTTTTCAATGGGTACAATCCTTGAAAGTGAGGAAATCAGCAGTTTGATAGTAGCACTTTTCATACGGATAGTTATTTTTTTAACCAACGTAAAGGTACAGGTAACCTGTTTGATTTCAAAAAGTAATATTGTTCGCTTGCTGCGCCGAAGCCTTGATAGAATTTGGCAATTCCCCTAATAATTGATCCTTCAAAGTCAAGTGTTAACAGCGATCCTGCATGTTCCTGGATGAAATGATCGATGATCCTGAACATGGCATGGATCTTTTTCCCTTCATCGGTTGAAATGGCATTCAGATAAGTTACCCGATGGCCTGCAAATAAGAAAAAGGCTGCCGCACAAAGCATGTTGTTCGAATCATAGGCCGCATAGATAACACCGTTGCCCCGGGTGTGACCCATTTCGATGATCCGTTTAAGGGTTTTCATCGATGCCTCTGACAGTTTAACCTTGCTGGCCGACTTTTTCAATTCCAGGTATTCCTGTGACTGCGAACCTTTGATGACGGTAATTTTGTGTGGTTGCGCTTTCCGGAGCTGGCTTTGGGTATAGATCGAATAATTGTTCTTTATCTCCTGGTAGGGAAGTATGAGCTGCAATATGTAGTTTACCCTTGGCTCTACTGTAAAACCTTCAGGAAACGGCTCGTTATGGCCTGCATTTATATTCAGGGCCACATAGTCGAACCGGTCGCGGACAGCTTCCAGGAATTTGTTTTGAATGAGAGGATCAACCTTAGGAAAAACTCCAAGCTGCTGTGCAAAGAAAGGCTGAAGGATAAACGAAAAGCCAACTTTCCTTTTGATGGGAAGGGGCATCACATGTTGGTAATCACCATAGATCAGGGCATCCCAATCGGGAGATACAATGTCCAGAAACCAGGATTGGGCATACACCAGGGGGATCAGCGAGCCGGCAATGCACTGGTCCCATTTAGAATAGTCAATGTCTTTGTTTCTTACTAACAGGATTTCAGGATTGTTCATTGCTTAGTTTTAATCCTGATTGCAGTATTTGCTCGAAGACCTTTCGCCAGCCAAGCCATGGGCCTGATTCTGTTAATGATTCGTTGTGCCACAGGCTGATAAACGTGCCGTTTACTTTCTTTACTTCCAGCATGAGGCTTTCAATTACTTTCCAGGCCTCATCCGGGCCCAGTTGCAGGTAGTTCTTTAGGGTAACATCCATCATCTGGAATGGCTGTATTAGCAGGTTAGTACGTTTGTTGCGAATCAGGTCAAAGAAATAAAAGGCCGTGCAGGTTCCTGCCCTGAAGCCTGCCAGGCTGGCAAAACCCATGGTGTAATCTTCCAGGATTCCCAGTTTCAGTAATTGCTGGTAGGTCTGTGGCAGCTTCAGTTTCAGGAAATGCTGGCGGCTCTTGGTCACTGGCTTGAGTATAATATCTTCAAGGCGCGCTTTTTCCGTTTCAAAGAGCCATGGTTTGCTGTTTGAGGCATAGGAGGGATGAATGCCCACCTCGCACACCGATGCCAGATTGGCTATCAGCTGCCTGAAACGTTTATTCTTAAAGGAGATGTTTTTATCAAACTGGTCACGGTTACCAACCAGGATAAAAAACAGGATATGATTCAGTAATCCTTTATAGGTTTCAAGGATATATTTGTACGTATCGTAAGGATCTTTGCGAAGACCCAGGAACACGATAAAGCGTTGTTTTAATTCATCCCAGTAGCCATGGTAGGTGGCCTTCAAGATGGCTCCGAAGGAAATTATCGGGCTTTTATTCTTAAAAGCCCAGGCATTGTCGATATCAATGGAGGTGACAAACTGGAAGGTGCGGGTAGGGATTTTAAATTCAGGATATTGGGTTTTGATCTGTTCGGCCACCCAATAGGCCATTATATCCACTATTGGTTTTTGATACAGACCATGCCTGACCAGGATGTTCTCCGAATCGGTAAAGCGTTCATGTTCATCTGTTCTTTCCGATAGATATTCCTCATAACGCGAAACGATATAGAAAGCACAGGCAAAGGGATCAAAAGGTAAAAATGAATCTGTGGAAGAAGGAAAAAACAGTTGCATCTGCTGATAATCAACAATCTCAATCTCATGGATAGTGATCGTTTTCTCTGTCAACAGCGAATGAGACTTAAGGAATAACCCTGATTCCAGATTGGTCTTTGAATAATTAATCTTGGGTGAGGTCGATTTCAAGAACGCTCCTTCATTGATCGTATACGTCAATTCAATTCCCAGAATGGTTTGAAAGATCAGATCAAATGTATATTCAATCCTAGGCGTAATGGCCGGAGAGTAAATTAATAGGGATGTATTATTTATTTTTTCCACCGAAAAAAGTTCAAGTCTTGGTTAACGTTCAAAATCTCAATAACAGAGCAGTCTTGCAGAAATCTTGTAGTACTACTTTCTGGCATAAAATTAGCAATTATAATCGATTGGCCTTGTAATTTATCAATTCAAATAAGTCCTTCGTCTGCAAAGCTAAAATAGGATTCATTGCCGATAATAACATGATCAAGTACGGGAATATCCATATGTTTACCCGCTTCTTTGATTTTCCGGGTGATTTCTTTGTCCGCTTCACTGGGGACCAGATTTCCCGAAGGATGATTGTGGCATAAAATGATGGAACAGGCCAGCTTCTCGAGTGCCATTTTTAAAATAATACGTACATCAATGACTGTTCCGGATAATCCACCCTGGCTTACCATTAATTTGTCTATTACCAGATTGTTGCGGTTGAGTAACAAGATCCAGAACTCTTCATGGGTAAGGTCGCTGAGCAGGGGCTTGAAGATGGAAGCTGCATCGCCGCTGCTGACCACCTTCGACTTTTCCTGGGGCTGCGATTCCTTCCTGCGCCTTCCCAGTTCCATGGCTGCTGAGATGGTGATCGCTTTTGCCGGACCAATACCTTTAAATTCCTGGTAGTCTTGGATAGTCTTTTTGCCTAATTCATTCAAATTGTTGTTTGCCGATGCTAAAACACGTTTTGATAAATCAACAGCAGATTCATCCATACTTCCGGAACCAATCAATATGGCAATTAATTCTGCTTCAGATAATGAGCGAATACCCTTGAGGAGCATCTTTTCACGCGGACGGTCTTCTACTGCCCACTCCTTGATACTTAGTTTTTTGTACATCCGGTGTATCGTTTTATGATTATCTAAGATATGAAACTGAAGTGACTTGACCAAAACAAAAAGGAGGATTCCCAAAATAATAATCATCATAAACAACAATTCTTAGGATATGCGCTTAAAGCATTGATTTTTTTAGATATAGAACGATACTAAGTATCTTTGGTCGGCACTTCTATTAAGTAAAGAACCTGTTTTTTTGTTTCCCTTGTGTAGAATTGATGCAAAATAAAAAACGATGATCCTCTTTTCTGTCTTTCGCATATTCTCTGAAAAATTCATGCAATCCATTGTGAAATAGGTTCTAATTCCTTATCTTTAAGTAGCTTGTATGTATTTTAATTGAATTTATTTAACACTTAAAATTATATCCATATGAAAAAAATCTTTTTATCTCTTGTTGGTATTGCCTTATTCGTCATGCAAGGATATGGGCAAGACATCTTTATTCAAGGCGATAGAGTTATTAACCTGTCGGTGGGTCTGGGAAGTGGACTTTACCGAGGTTCAGCTTTTTCAGATATAAGTCCTGCCATCGCAGCTTCCTATGAAGTAGGAGTGGTGGATAATCTGTTTGATGAAAACAGTTCTTTGGGAGTAGGCGGTTACCTGGGTTACACCGGTGCACGGCAAAACTTTACCGGAGGATATTACAAATACAGCGATATTATTATAGGTGCCAGAGGGGCCGTTCATTATCAGTTCATCGACAACTTGGATACCTATGGCGGGTTGATGCTTGCTTATGATATTGTTAGTTCTAAAACAACCGGTACTGGGGTTGATGTAGACGCTACATCCAGTGGGCTGGTGTTGGATATTTTTGTTGGGGGCAGGTATTATTTTACCGATCAGGTAGCCGGCTTAGTTGAAATAGGCTCGGGAATTGCTTATTTCAATATTGGACTTGCTTACAAGTTTTAAGGTAAAGAGATAAGTTCTAATTCATAAGGCCATGGAAGGATGATTCCATGGCCTTTTTATTTTTGTAGCTATGAAAGCGGATATTAATTCTTGCTAAAAATAGGTAGTTACTCTCTCATTGTTTTACTTTTGTGGCCTGATCCCAACTATGACCTATGGAATTGCTGGCCTCCCTTGAAATCAGTGCTCTTGAATGGTTTGTCATCCTGATATGCGGAATGCTGATTGGCATGTCGAAAGTGGGCATACCGGGTGTCTCGATGATCGTGGTTCCTGCACTGGCCTTTATCTTTGGCGCCAAACAATCTACCGGTGTGCTGCTGCCTATATTGATGATGGCCGATCTGTTTGGCGTGGCCTATTACCGGCGCCATGCCAACTGGCATCATTTGGTGAAAGTGATTCCGTGGGCTGTGGTGGGCCTTTTTATCGCCCTGTGGATAGGTGATATTGTAAATGACGAGCAGTTTAAAGACCTGATCGCTATCCTTGTTTTTCTAAGCATCGGGCTCATGCTGTGGCAGGATAAACGAAAGGGCACGAACCTGTTTCCCGACAAATGGTGGTTTGCCGCCTCCATGGGCATTCTGGGAGGCTTTGCCACGATGATTGGCAATGTGGCCGGCCCAGTATTTGCCATTTACCTGTTGGCCATGCACCTTCCCAAAAACAGTTTCATAGGTACCGGGGCATGGTTTTTCCTGATCATCAACTTTACCAAATTCCCGTTGCAGCTCTTTGTCTGGAATAATATCAATACCCAGACCCTTCTGATAGATTTAGTCACCTTACCGGCCATTGCCATCGGTGCTTTTCTGGGATTCAAGATGGTAAAGACCATCCCGGAGCATGCTTACCGCGGAGCTGTGATTATAATTACAGCTATTTCGGCCTTTTTGCTGCTGTTCTAACCTCAGAAAGCTGTATTTCATTCGGTTGGGTCTGCTATTAACGTGAGTTCGATATAAGAAACTAGAAATAAACACATAGACACATAGGATAACTCAACTATTTATCCATGTGCTTTAAAAATAGACACATATGAAAGAAAAAACTTCATCATGCACTATCCCAGGGCATGACGGAATAGAGAAAAGAGTGACTATCTATTGGTTTTGACGATATAGACGGATGTTTTTCTATGTGTTCTATGTGCCTATGTGTTCATGTTGTTAAGTCGAACACACGTTATTACACAGGCTCGTTCTATTTCGATCTTCTCTTGTGTTTAACGATTTCCCCTTCCACCACAAAAGTGATGGATTCAGCAATGTTGTTGGAATAACTGGCAATGCGTTCGATCAGGTTAACAATGATCAGTATGTTGGAAGCTACCACCACCACTTCGGATTTATGCATCATCTGATCCAGTATGTTTTTGGCAATAGCCTCGCACGCTTGCTTCAGGGCCGCCGACCGGGTATATATTTTCTTGCAGTATTTTAAATCATGCGATTCCACCAGGCTTAATACATCGGCAAACAAGAGTGAAGTATCCTGTCCCACCTGATCCACCCCCAGTTCATTGACCAAAGGGCGGTAATCTTCCAGGGGAGCGATGCGCTTGGCAATGTTTACCGCATGATCGCCTACCCGCTCCAGATCGTTGTTGATCTTAAGGGCTGAAAGAATGTACCTTAAGTCGGAGGCTACGGGCTGCTGCAGGGCAAAGATCTTCTGGCACAACTTGTCGATTTTAACATCCAGGGTGTCAATCTCATGGTCGTTGCTGATCACCTTACGGGCCAGGTTCATATCATATTCCTTTAAGGCCGTAAGGGCATCATTGACCTGCTGATTGACCTGTGAACACATCTGTTTCACCTTGTGGGTAAGCTTTTCTAGTTCTGAATCAAATATTCTGTTTTCCATGGGAAGGGGAAATGTTAATGTTAGATGGTTGAATGGTTAATGGTTTTAAGTTTCATATTTCAAGTTCCATATTTCAAGTATCGGGTGCGTAGGTTAGATGGTTGAATGGTTAAAATACTGAAGGATTAAAGGATTGAAGGACTGGTTGCCGGATGATTTAAATCGTAAATCGTAAATCGTCTAATCGTAAATCATATAGTAACCCTCCTCCAGTGCGCAATCCGTGTAATCCCTGCCCGCCGTTTCAGGAACTGCAAGGCAGGCGGGCGTCCTAATCCGCGTAATCTTTCTCAACCAAAGCGACCGGTGATATAATCTTCCGTCTGTTTCTTTTCCGGGTTGGTGAAGATCTTTCTGGTCTTGTCGAATTCGATGAGCTGACCCAGATAAAAGAAGGCCGTTAGGTCGCTTATACGGGCTGCCTGCTGCATGTTGTGGGTTACAATCAC